>JBAVAA010000356.1:0-4424 GCA_049585515.1 Terriglobales bacterium
GGTCATTGCCGCGCGGTTGGCGATCCTGTTTTTTGCCCTGCCCGGCCTGGTTTTCTGGTTCCTGCTGGTACGAGAAGTTTTGGACGAATGGGCGGCCGCATTTTCCACAGCTTTGCTCGGATTGCTGCCCTCGGTGCTGTTGTTTGAAAAAACGGTCATGCTCGAAATTCCGTTGCTCTCCTGCTGCATTGCCGCAAGTTTTTTCTGGATTCGGTACCTGCTCAAAGGTAAGGAATCCGATGTCTATTGGTTTGCACTGTTTTCGAGCGCCGCTCTTCTGACCAAGCAGAACGGGGTTTATCTCATCCCATTCTGCGCTTTCTCGGGTCTCATGTGCGGAGGCTGGAAGCTGTTTCTTCGCAAGGAAGTGCTGCGTGCCCTAGCCAGCTGTTTCGTGTTGATTTCGCCCTTCTATGCTCTGGTTTATGTCGTCCATCGGAAGACCATTGCCATGGATTTGACCGAGACCAGTGTCCATGGCGCCGGCCGCTGGCTCTTTTATCTGAGAGCCTTGCCGGCGCAACTGGGCTGGACCCTTCTGGCTTTGGGCATCCTGGGCATTCTCACCAGTCGTGTATGGGGACGCCCCAAGGTTTCCGGGATCATGTTGACCTGGATTGTGGCTTGTTATCTGACGCTGACCCTCATTGGACACAAGGAAGGCCGGTACGTCATCTACTGGATCCCTCCGTTTTTATATTTCGCTTCGGGATTGCTGTTTTGCTTCTTTCAGAAACCTCAGGTTAAAGTGGCTGGAGCGGTTGCCGCAGTGGTTCTGCTTGCGACAACGATGGTCTCCGCGTGGACGTTCCACCGCCCTTACGTGACTGGATTTGCCGAGGTTCCGAAGAAGATTCTGGAAGAGAGCAAGTCGGGTGTCATCCTGTTCGACGGACCGTTGGCGGGCAACTTCATCTTCTTTATGCGCGCCGATGATCCCGAGCGGCGATTCCTGGTGTTGCGCAAGGCGCTCTACGCCTACCGGATCAAGAAAAGCGGCGGCAGCGTGGAGTTGGTTCACAGTCCGGACGAGATCGAAGATCTGTTCCGGCAAGACGGGATACGGTTCATCGTTATTTCGGATCGTGCTCCTCTCAATTTCGAATCGCAGAAAATGCTGCGGGATTTCCTGAAGACTCCTTCCTTCAAAGAGCTGGGAAGGTTTCCTTTGGGAGGGAATGATCTATACCCCCCGAATAGCAGTCTGGTTCTCTACGAGAACCTGAAGTGGGCGCCGCCGGCGGGGAAGTATCTGCGCATCAAAATGCTGACTATGGACCACGACATTGTCGTTCCGTGGGACAGTCTTGGCGTACAGCAAGTGAAGTAGCGGCGAGCAAGTCCCGAGATTTCCTGGAGGGTTATGCCGATTGCCGAACAACAGGTGCAGTCTCCCCTGTCGGCCGATTTGCAGGCAATTTTGCGTTGCCTGAATTGTGGCGGGAAGCTCGAAGGCGACCCGTCCCAAGGCTTCGCCTGTCCCGCCTGCAAGCGCGCCTATCCGAACGTCGACGGCATCGCGCGTTTTGTGGAGGCGCAGCACTACGCCGCCAGTTTCGGTTATCAGTGGCACCTCTATCAGAAGACGCAGCTCGACAGCGATCAGGACGAAATCCGGGAATCGGAGCGCCATTTTCTGGCGAAGACCGCTCTTCGCCCCGAAGATATCCGCGGAAAACTGGTCCTGGACGTCGGTTGCGGCATGGGACGCTTTGCCGAAGTGGCGACCCGCTGGGGCGCGCGGGTGGTGGGCGTGGACCTGAGCGCGGCTGCCGAAGTGGCCGCCAGGAATCTTGCCACCCGCGAATTCGTAGCTTTTCAGTCCGACGTGTTCGCGCTGCCGTTCGCTCCCGAGAGCTTCGACGTCATCTATAGCATCGGCGTTCTCCATCACACGCCGGATTGCGAAGCGGCCGTCAAGACGCTAGAAAAATATCTGAAGCCCAGTGGACTGCTGGTCGTCTGGCTCTACAGCGGATATAACAAGTGGTACCGCTTCAGCGATTTCTGGCGCCGCTACACCCACAAGATGAAGCCCGAGAATCTTCACCGCATTCTGAGAGTTGCGGTGCCGTTCTTCTACCACTTGAACCGCGGCTTGAAGCGCGTGCCCCTGGTTGGTCCTCCACTCGCCGGCCTGATTCATCACATGTTCCCGGTGAACCGCCAAAAGAATCCGGAGGCCCGCATGCTCGACACCTTTGACTGGTATTCGCCCAAGTATCAGTCCAAGCACACCTACGAACAGGTGTTCAAATGGTATGAAGCGATGAGCATGGAAGACATGCGTGTCGGCGAGATTGCCATAGCCGTCCGCGGCCGCAAACCGGCAACGAGAAGATAAGAGTGGTGGAGTGACGGGCGTCCTCGCCCGTCCGCTCGGAACCAAAGCAAATGCAGTCCCGATTCCAAATGGACCTAAAGAAACAACTCGCCTACGCCCGAAGAGTCTTCCCGTCCGCCACTGGGCGCGCGCTGAAATCGCCTGTCCGCGGCCCCGTGCACCTGATCTTCGCCCTCGCCGATCACTTCGAACCGGCCATCGATACCGAAGACGGCCAGAAGCGTGTCCCTCGCGCGGAGCAGGAACGCCGGCTCGAGTGGTGGACGCGCGAGTATCCCAGAGTCGTCGACGACAAGCGTGACCATGATGGCCGCCCCTTGGTTCACACTTATTTCTATCCTGCCGAGCAATACGACGAAGGTCTGCTTGAAATGCTGGCCCATCATTGCCACGCCGGCTGGGGAGAAGTTGAGATCCACCTGCACCACGGATTCTCGCATCCCGATACCGCCGAGAACACCCGCCGCGTGCTCACGGAATTCCGCGACCGATTAGCCCTCCGTCACCAGTGCCTCGCCGTCGAAGCGGGTTCCAATCGTCCCGCCTACGCGTTTGTGCACGGAGATTTCGCGCTCGCCAATTCCGCCGGCGGACGCTTCTGCGGCGTCGATTCGGAAATGCAGATTCTTGCCGAAACCGGCTGCTACGCCGATTTGACCATGCCCAGCGGCTTCTGGCATCCGGCGCAAATCGGTAAAATCAATTCCGTGTACGAATGTGCTCTGCCGCTCGATCAGCCAGCGCCGCATCGCGAGGGGCACGACCTGACTGCGGGACGCGTGCCCAGAACGTTCCCCCTCATCATACAAGGCCCGCTAGTTACCGACCTCCGCCGCAGCCTGCATTCTGCGCGGCCGGTTCTCGAAAATGGCGGCCTCACTGAGGCCAATCCTCCCACCATGCACCGCTATGCGCTCTGGAAGCAGGCGCAAGTCCGCGTCCTCGGGCGTCCCGACTGGCTGTTCATCAAACTGCACTGTCATAGCATGGACCCGACGCAGAAGGACGCCGTGATCGCCGCCGGCTTCCGCAACTTTCTTACAGCCCTAGTCGGCGGCGCGGCCGAGAGAAAAGAAACGTTGCACTTCGTGACCGCGCGCGAGATGGCCAACATTCTCCTCGCCGCCTGCGATGGTCGCGAGGGCAATCCCGGCGCCTACCGCGATTATCGCTTCAAGCGAATTGCCGATGCGCCGCTGGCGGCGGAAGAGAAAGGTTCTGTTCGCGTGGGGATTGGGTAGTACCTTACTGCATCAGAATCCGCCCCGGAGGGGCGAACTAACTTAGCCCAGCGCTTCAGCGTGTGCGTGAGAACTAGTCTTAGGGCAATCCGGCGGAACGGGGCCTAACAGAATCCAGCCCCGGAGGGGCTAGTCAACATTAGCCCAGCGCTTCAGCGCTGGGTAAAGTGGGAGACATGATTTAAGTCCCGGAGGGACGACTGAGTCCTCACGCACGCTCTGTACGGGCTGGAGGCCTTGAAAGGCAAGACGACCATGTGTGGAATCGCTGGAGTGGTGAGCGCAACTCGCGAGAGCAACATCACGGAAGCCCTCGTGCACCACATGTGTGAGCAGATCGTTTATCGCGGCCCCGACGATGAGGGAATCTACGTCGCGGACGGCGCCGGCCTCGGCATGCGCCGCCTTAGTATCATCGACCTCTCCGGCGGCCATCAGCCTGTCTTCAACGAAGATCGCAGCTCCTGGATCGTCTACAACGGCGAAATCTACAATTTCCCCGAACTCCGTCCCGAGCTCGAAAGCCGCGGCCATCGCTTCCGCACCCACTGCGATACCGAAGTCATCATTCATCTCTATGAAGAAATGGGCGCCGACTGCGTCCAGAAACTGCGCGGCATGTTCGCGCTCGCCATCTACGACAAGACCAAGCGCAAATTGACTCTTGCTCGCGACCGCCTGGGCAAGAAGCCGTTGCACTACGCGCTCCACAAGGGCAATCTCTACTTTGCCTCCGAGATCAAGTCGATTCTCGCCGTCGCCCCCGAACTCGCCGAGGTCAACTCCCAAGGGCTGCTCGAATATCTTTATTACGGATACGTTCCCGATCCCATCACCGC
>JBAVAA010000357.1:0-5457 GCA_049585515.1 Terriglobales bacterium
ACCGCAGGTAGCAAGAGATTTCAGTCCCGTAGGGATGACCGAAGCAACACGGGGACGAGAGGCCGGCATGATTGAAGCTGCAGTCAACTGGACAGATAATGAACGATTCGTAGGTGCGGCAAGCTCACGACACGCCATGGTGATCGACGCGGGAGCCGAGAAGACGGCCAACAGCCCGATGGAGCTAGTACTGCTCGCTCTGTGCGGGTGCACCGCATCGGATGTAGTAGGAATTCTCCGAAAGAAGCGCGAGCCTTTCACTGGCCTCGAGGTGCGCGCCGCCGCCGAAAGAGCGGACGGTTATCCTGCCGTCTATACGTCGATCCACTTGACCTACATCGTTCATGGCCAGGTGTCGAAGAAAAGCATGGAAGACGCGGTGCGGTTATCGAAAGAGAAGTACTGCTCGGTCTCCGCCATGCTGGAGAAGACGGCGAAGATCACATACACGATTGAGCACGCGGCGTGAAAGCGGAGCCTCATCCGCTGCGATTTTCTTATGGTGGCTTCGACGTGTTGAAAACTTCCCCGAGGGCCGTGCTGATTGGTGTTACGAAATCGCGGGACGAACTCGCTGTCGGCGGCATCGATTCCCACCCTTGCGCAAAAACACGCACAAGGATGGGGCACCCCAGTTATGTGGGTGCCTAGAAAAACGAATACTGCTAGGAACGAACTTCCTTCCGTCCCAGACGCCGCAAATATTTTTGCGCTTTCTGCACATCCCGCCCGATTTGATCTTTCAGAGCTTCGACCGACGGAAATTTGATCTCGTCGCGCAGACGATCCAGAAAGTGAATTTCGACTTCGGTCTCTGCTGAAAGTTCGATCGGATGGAAATTCAGCAGGTGCGTTTCGATGGCAAAGGAATCGGCTCCAAATGTCGGCCGGTTTCCAACGTTGGTGACGGAATCGAAACACTCGCTCTTTTGACCGCTGCCGATTCTTGTGCGGGTTATATAAACACCGTCCTTGGGTACGAGCTCTTCGTAATGCGCCAGATTGATCGTCGGAACCGTGTATTTTGCCCCGTAGCCGCGTCCTCGGCCGGCAGTCGAGAGGATGCTGAACGGACGACCCAGCAAGTGCCGGGCCCGGCTGACCCGGCCTTCGGCAAGCAATTTGCGGATGTGGCTGCTCGAAACCGACTCCCCGCGCAGGCGCATCTCGGCGTACGCGTGCACCTCGAATCCCATGTCTTTGTCGTTCTCTCTGCCCAACTCGCGAAGCATTTCAATGTTCCCAGCGGCTTTATGTCCAAAGTGGAAGTTGTAGCCTTCGTGGACTTCGCGGGCATGCAGGCGCTTCTTTAGAATTTCATGGGCAAACTGGTGCGGCGTCATGAGCGAAAGATCGCGCGAGAAAGGGAGCAGCAGAACCGCGTCGATGCCCGTCGCTTCCAGCAGGCGCAGTTTTTCCGGAAGCGGAGTCAGAAGTTTCAGGTTGTGATCGGGACGCAGAATGCGGGCTGGGTGGGGCTCAAAGGTGACGACCACCGACTGTGCGTTTTCGGCCTTCGCGCGCCGCACAATCTCGTCGAGAACCACGCGGTGAGCGCGGTGCACACCGTCGAAGTTGCCGACGCTGACCAATGCGGGACCGAAGTCGTGGGGAATATCTTCGAGTTTGTGAAAGGTCCGCATCCTACCAGTTCTTCACATGCAAACTGCGGATTCCTTGCTTCGCTCGGGATGACAATTCGTATTTTGTTTCGGCCCTCAAATTTCGAACTCGACTTTCATCCCGTCAAACGCCAGTTGCACTCCCGGGGGCAGCGCGGCATTCGCAGCTTCGTGGGACAAATCGTGACAGATGTGCGTAAAGAAAGTGCGCTTTGGTTTTACCTCTTCCACAATTTTCAGCGACTGCTCGATGGTTGAATGCGTGGGATGGGGCGTGTAGCGCAGCGCGTCCAGAAACAGGATGTCGAGGCCGTGCAATCTTGTCAGCGTTTCGGCGGGGACCTCGCTGTGATCGGTCAGATAGGCACCCGATCCGAAGCGGAAGCCTAGAATCGGGGTTTCGCCGTGGATCACCGTCAGAGGCTCAAAACGCGCGCCGAACAGCTCGATGGGGCCTTCGATCGGATGCAGCTCCAGCTGCGGCAGTCCGCCAAATTTATACTCGGCCTCAAAAATGTAGCGGAACATGTTGCGCAGAAATTCGCAGGCTCGCGGCGTGGCATAGAGGGGAAGCTTGCCGGGCTTGTGTTTATAGGTCAGCGGGCGCAGATCGTCGATTCCCAGGATGTGATCGGCATGGGTGTGGGTGTAGAGCACGGCATCGAGGTCGGTGATTTTTTCGCGCAACGCTTGTTCACGAAAGTCCGGCGTACTGTCGATCATGACGTGGCGGCCGTTGTAGGCGATCAATATGGAGGGGCGAGTGCGTCGATCGCGCGGATCAGGCGAACGGCATACTGGGCAGTCGCAGCCAATCGTGGGAACGCCCATCGACGTGCCGCTGCCCAATACCGTCAGAGTTGCATGCATCAGCCGTTCGTACCTGTATGCGGGCCGGGCGCTTGCGGAGGATGCGCGAGAGCGTTGGTTACTTCGACATAGGCCATGCGCAGTTCATAGAGGCAGTTTTGCAAGAACCCCTGTTCCTTCGGAGTGAGATTGCCCTTGGTTTTTTCGGCGATCATGCCGAGGGTATCGATGGTCTGCCGGGCGCCGATCAAATCCACTCCCGGCTGCCCGCCCTGCTCATGCATCAGCCCGAGCTGCATCATGGCGGTCATGTAGAGCGACGCCATGAAGCGCTCAAAATTCATCTCGAGTTCTTTCGAGGAGTGTCCGCTCAATTCGACGCGGGCATCCAGATCGCGCGACGACTGCTTGTAGGCATCGTGCTGCGCCTGTTGCTCGGAGGCGGTCGGCGGCTCGGGGATGTCCGATTCGCGGCTGGACGCCGCTGGAGCGGGCGCGGCTTCCGGCATAGTGGCAACTGGGGCACTCGGCGTGACGGTCGCGGTTGCTACCGTTGTCGCTGCGCTGGATTGGGCTACCTGCTCTTCCGTGGAATCGCGAAGTTCTCCATCGGAGGTGAATAAGCGGCGGTCGCTTACTTTGAACTCGCTTTCTTCTTTTCTTTTTTGAGCCATATATGGATTACCTGGTTTCTCGGACGGGTCTTGAAATTCCCAGCGTTTCGAAAGTTTCTCAGTCGCTCATGTGATCGGAAGCGACGCCGGCTTGAGCTTCGACGCTCCCGCACTTAACTCTTTTCCGGCAGCTTCGCGTCGCAGATAGCCGAGCGCGACCGTACGATCTCCGCTGAGCAGAGGCAAAATGGCGCTGCTGGTGACCTCGCCGACTTCTTTTTCTTCGGCCACAATTTTGCTTCCCACTTCAGGCAGCGCCCCCTCGACGACGAACGCGGTGAATTGCCGGTGTACCGCGCCGCGCGAGCGGATCCGTTCCACGATTTCCTGTCCGAGGTAACACCCTTTGGTGAAACTCAATGCGCGTGCCTGCCCCGTTTCTTGCGGCAGATCGCGCTCGCGGATGTCTACGCCATAACGCGGTATTCCAAAACTAATTCGCCGAAGCTCCAGGGCGCTAGCGCCCACGGCAGTCGCGCCTGCTGCAACCAAGGCGTCCCAGGTGGGCTTCCGCTGGTCTGGTGTCAGCCAGATTTCATACGAAGTTCCGGCGGCATCGTCGCCTTTCGCCAGCGTGCATTGCAGGCACCCGCACGAACAATCACATTTCGGCGAGCAAAATTCTAACGGCGCGAGATCGGGGACGGCGATCCCGGCGCGTTCCAGCATGTGGCGCGACTCGGGTCCGGCCAAGCCGATCGCGGTGAGTTTATCGCTGATGTCGGCAATCTCGACGTCGTCGGCGATGATGTAGTGATCGAACAGCTGCAAGACTCTTTCCCGCTGTGATAGTTCCGTATCCACCAGTAGAGAGTCGCCTCGCTGATAGACGTAGAGGTCCGCCTGGATGCGTCCCTGCGCGTTCAGCATGAAGGCATAGACGCCATGGCCAGTAGCAAGATCGCGAACGTTATTCGAGACCATGCCATTCAGCCAGCGGACGCGGTCGCCGCCGGTGACAGCGATCTTGGCGCGCGAACTCAGATCGAAGAGCCCGCAACCTGAGAGCAAAGCCTGGAACTCGGCGCGCGTGTCGCCGGAGTCGGATCCAGCGATCGCGCTCTCTCTCGGGTTCGACTCAGGTAGCGTCGTCGAAGTCATAGGATCAAAGTCGATTATAGCGAAGGAGAGTAATGGAGGGACGGGCGTCCTCACCCGTCCTGCCGGGCGGGGACGCCCGGCGTTCCACCGGCTGCACCGTTTATGCACGGTTCGAAGCTGTGCTAACGTTGCGAGAGTGAGCGACGCGAAGAGGATTGCCGTAATCCCCGGCGACGGAATCGGGAAAGAGGTCATCCCGCAGGCAGTTAATGTCATGCAGGCTGCGGGAGCTGCGGTCGAATTAGCGCACTTCGACTGGGGCGCTGATCGCTATCTCGCCGACAAGACCACCGTCCCGCCGAACGGCTTTGCGACCCTGGCTCGGGATTTCGACGCTATTCTGGTGGGGGCTTTCGGCGATCCGCGCATTCCTTCCAACATTCATGCCAGGGAAATTCTTCTGGGCATGCGCACCAGGATGGATCTCTATGCCAATGTTCGTCCGGTGCGGTTGATGGACGCTTCGCTATGTCCGCTCAAAGGCATCGAACCAAAAGATGTCGATTTCGTGGTGATTCGCGAAAACACCGAAGGCGTTTACGGCGACATTGGAGGAGTCTTCAAGGAGGGAACTGCGGACGAAGTTGCGATCCAGGAAGACATCAACACGCGGAAGGGAGTCGAGCGCATTATTCGCTACGCGTTTGAGTATTGCGCGAGCAGTCGGAAGGTGGATGGTTCTCCGCGCCGGCGAGTGTTGATGTGCGATAAGTCGAACGCCATGACACATGCGGGTGGGCTGTGGCAGCGGACTTTCAGGGAAGTTGCCGCCGAGTATCCGAGGATCGAGACGCAGCACATGTACGTGGACGCGCTTGCCATGCAGATGGTGCGTGATCCGCGCGGCTTTGACGTCATCGTCACGAATAACATGTTTGGCGACATCATTACCGATCTCGCCGCGGGGCTACAGGGCGGGTTGGGGATGGCTGCGAGCGGCAATCTGCATCCGGGGAAGACCTCTATGTTTGAGCCTGTGCATGGCTCGGCGCCGCCGATTGCAGGGAAAAATATTGCCAATCCCCTTGGTGCGATTCTGACAACGGCGATGATGCTGGCGCATCTGGGAATGTCCGGCGAGGCGCAGAAGATCGAAGCGGCTGTGCTGGAGGCGGTGCGTCAGAAGAAAACCACGGCCGACATCGGCGGCACGTTGGGGACGCGCGAGGCGGGCGAGTGGGTCGCGCAGAGAGTGGCCGCGCGGTAGGCGTTATTCATGGCTCAGTTCGCGTTAACGTCAAACTAATGCA
>JBAVAA010000358.1:0-2314 GCA_049585515.1 Terriglobales bacterium
GCCCAACAATCAGGCCGGTGAAAAGAGCAGTCAGGCTCGCAAAGGCGGTGCGAAACGTCAGGTAACGAAAAATACGAAATGGCGGAAAGTAGTGGTAGAGCTTCAGATAGAGCAGCCAGTAGAGCAATCCGCCTCCGACAACAGCTGTCAGCTCTAAGCTGTCAGCTCTCAGTTATTAGCTCCCTGCACCTAAGGCGAGGAAAAGACCGTTTTTTCTTTCCACGTTTCCAGCGCTTTTTCCAGCTTCACGCCTCGCGACGCTTTCAGCAATACGGCATCGCCTTCGCGAGTCTCGCGGGCAAGCCACTCGCCGGCTTCTTCCGGTGTCGCCACGAACTCCGCTTTCATGCCCGCGCCGCTAGCCGCTTCCACCATCGCTTTCGCCAAGCCGCGCACGCCCAGCAGGAAGTCGAGTTTCTTTCCGGACACGTAATGTCCGCAGTCGCGATGCAGTTGCTCGCCCGTCTCGCCTAGTTCCAGCATCTCGCCGGCAACCACAATGCGGCGGCGCGCAGGCATGGCGCTCAGCGTATCCACCGCCGCCATAAGTGCCTTCGGACTTGAATTGTAGCAATCGTACAGCACCGTGATGTTACCCAGTTGAACGACCTGTCCGCGTTTGTCGGCTGGCTGCAACGATGGCAAAGCCGCGGCGATCTCTGACGGTGTAATGCCGTGCTCGAGCGCAACCGCAGCCGCAGCGAGCACGTTGTACACATTGTGCCTGCCGAGTAACGGACTCTGCACCGGCTGGCGCATCTCCCGGCTGACGAGATCGAAACGCGTTCCATCGGCCCCAAGCATTTCAATATTTTCCGCCCGCACATCCGCTGGAACACAGGGCGCAGGCTTCAGTCCTCCGAACATGATGACTTTGCCCTTGAAGTCGCGGCCAAACTGGCACACGTATTCGTCGTCGGCATTGAGTATGGCGGTGCCGCCGTGCGGAAGAGCCTCGATCAGCTCATACTTCGCGCGCGCGATTCCAGCAATCGAGTCGAAGTTCTCCAGATGCACCGGGGCGACGTTCGTGACCACCGCCTGATTCGGGAGCGCGATGCGAGCCAGAGCGAAAATTTCGCCGGCGTGTGACATCCCCATCTCGACCACCGCAACGTCAAACTCCGGTTCGAGCGTCAGCAGTCCGAGCGGCAGCCCAAAATGATTATTGAAATTTCCCTTGGTGCGATGCACCCGATACTTGATCGCAAGCAGATGGGCCATCGCTTCTTTGGTGGTGGTCTTACCCATCGAACCGGTGACGCCAATAGCCGTCTTGCCCCAAATTTTTCTGACCGCCGTCGCCAGCGTCTGCAACGCGATAAGAGTGTCGTCGACGGCAAGCAGGTTGGCAGGGCTGGAAAAGCGCGCCAATTGTTCCTTCGCAACCACCGCCGCAATCGCCCCGCGGCTCAGTGCCTGCTCGACAAAGTCGTGCCCGTTCAGCCGCTCGCCCTTCACCGCAAAGAAAAGTTCACCGGATTGCACCGTGCGCGAGTCGATGGAATATCCCTGAGCCATGACGCGACCGTCATATTCACCGGCCGCAGAAATAAACTCCGTGACGCGGGAGAGGGGTAGTTTCATGCAGTGCTCCCCGCCGTGACCTGTCTTGCGGCGTTCTCGCAGTCATAACCGAGAGCCTTCAGGCTTTCGCGCGCGACTTCCACGTCGTCGAACGGAATCGTCCCCGCGCTCGAGATCTGCACCTTTTCGTGCCCTTTGCCCGCAAGCAGCACGATGTCGCCGGGACTCGCCTGCTGCAGGGCAAGAACGATGCCCTTGCGGCGGTCCGGCTCCATGGAATATTTTGCGCCAGACTTCTGCAGCCCGACCAGTGCGTCGTTCATGATGGCCGGCGGATCTTCCGAGCGCGGGTTATCGGAAGTAAGAATCACGAAGTCGCTGCCCCTGCCTGCAGCCTCGCCCATCATTGGACGCTTGGCGCGATCGCGATCGCCGCCGCATCCGAAAAGCGTGATGACCTTGCCCTTCAGACCTGCGCGGTTCACGAAATCGCGAGCCAGCGCGATAAGGTTGCGGAGCGCATCGTCGGTGTGCGCGTAGTCCACAACCACCGTGAAAGGCTGCCCGCAATCCACGCGCTCGAATCGCCCCGGCACGCTCGCAAGGTTAAAAATTCCCGAAGCAATCGCTTCGGCGGAACAACCCCGCGCGTAACCGGCGGCACATGCGGCAAGCACGTTGTACACATTCACATTGCCGATCAGCGGCGACCACATCGCGATTTCTCCTGAGGGAGTCGCCATTTGAAACCGTGTTCCCCGCGCCGTAATCTCGATCGACGCGGCAT
>JBAVAA010000359.1:0-4215 GCA_049585515.1 Terriglobales bacterium
CAAATACCCACTCCGATACCGAGGCCGATGGCACCGCTGATGGTCATCAGGGCGGCCGATTCGGCGAAGAACTGGTTGCGGATATCGGCCGCGGTCGCGCCCAACGATTTGCGGACGCCGATTTCGCGGGTGCGCTCGGTGACCGCAACCAGCATGATGTTCATCACGCCGATGCCGCCGAGCGAAAGCGTCATCAAGGCGACCGCGCCGAAGAAGATGGTCATGATGTCGAAGATGCGCTCCACCAGTTGCGAGCCTTCAAGGGTGTCCCAGATCTGGAGCGCGTCTCTGTCGTACGGATCAAAATGATGCTCGCGGCCGAGAATCTCGTAAACCTGCCGCAGCGCCTCCTCGTGATGGTCAGGATCGCCGACTTCGACCACCAGGTTGTTGATCCATCCCTTGAATACGCCAGGGCGCTCGGGCGGCGGATAATCGCGCGCCATCGACGCGTAGGGAACGAAGAGTTGCGTGTTGTCAGGACCGCTGCCGTAGCTGCCGTTCTGTTTTTTCTTTTCGAGCACACCGATGACGGTGTAGGGTGAGCCATTCATCATCAGGGTTTCGCCGATGGCGGCTTTGCCGGGAAACAACTGGTCGCGGCTTTCCACGCCGAGCACGACCACGCGGCGGCCGTCGTTCTCGTCATCGTCAGTCATGAGCCGCCCTTCCTGCACCTTGAGCGAACGGAATCTCTGATATTCGGGCCAGACTCCGCGCACCGGCCGCGAGGCAGCGTTGTAGCGGCTAACTTCGGCTACGTTGCGGCGCAGTTCAGGGCTGACGGTCTTGATCAGGTAGGCCTCTTGTTTGATCAGGTAGGCGTCGCGAATCGAGAGGCGGACTGGCCGTCCGGCGGCGTATCCACCGGCCTGTTCGCTCGTTCTTCCGCCCCAGATGATGGCCAGATCGACGCCGATGGTTTTGAGCCGCTCCTTTTGATCGCGACTGAAGCCCTTTCCTAGGCCAACCAGTAAAATGACCGACGTAATGCCCCAGATGATCCCGAACATGGTGAGAAAACTGCGCAGTTTATGAGCCGCAATCGAACTGGCCGTCTGCCGCAAGACCTCCCGGATGTTCAAGATTGCACCCTCTTCCGATAGTTGGACACGCGCGAGGCAAAAGAGTTAGCTGTGACCTGCCAATGCTTTGCTATGAGCATATACGGCGCGGGGGACGGGAGTGTTCCGTACGGGTGCTATTGAGCGCCGTGCGTTGTTCGGGTAGCTGGCTCCCACCGGACGCGCGAGACGCCCGTCGCTCCACTGGCGAAGTTGTGCGATTTCCGTAAAACTTTGGACGGTTGATCTCCATGAGATTACGATGAGATGCGGAAGCGGACTACTGGGTTTATGGGGATGGAAATTCTTGAACCGCTTGACATCACGTCCTGGCGGGGGCCGTTCTCCACCGGGATCGTGGCGAGAGCCACCGACGCGCTCGAAACGGGAAAGCTGCTCTATGCGTCGCAACTTCCTTTCGAACTATCAGAGAGAGAGCGCCGATTTCTCTCACCGGACTGCCTGGACGGTAAGTCGAAGAACGTGAGCTTCCGTCCCGATTCCGGCGCCTTGAAAGGCACTCATTGCCAGGGAGCCGAGCGCGACGAATTACTTGGAACGTTGCAGCGCTACTATAATCTTGCTTCCGATCTGCTGAAGGGGTTGTGTCCCGGTTATGTCGATCACTTAACGCCGGGATTCACCAGCTTCCGGCCCGCCGAGATTGCAGGCCGTACTACGTCCTGGCGGCACGACGACACGCGACTGCATGTGGACGCCTTTCCATCAAGGCCCATGCAAGGCCTGCGAATTCTTCGCGTGTTCAGCAATGTCAATCCGCAAATGCCTCGAGTTTGGCGGGTGGGAGAAACGTTCGAGCAGACAGCGGTCCATTTTCTTCCCGAAATCAAGGCGCCTCGTCCGGTTGCGGCGACGCTGCTTCATTGGCTGCGGATCACGAAGATCCGGCGAACCGCGTACGACCACTACATGCTTGGCATTCACGACCGCATGAAGGCGGATCAAGGCTATCAGTCACAGGTTGAGCAAACGCAACTCGCGATTCCACCCGGCACGACCTGGGCCTGCTTCACGGATTCGGTATCTCACGCCGCCATGTCTGGCCAATTTGCGTTTGAACAGACGTTCTATTTGCCGGTCGGAGGCATGAAAGATCCCGAACGCTCTCCGTTGCGTGTGCTGGAACGCCTGACGGGCCGCAGGCTGACATAAGCGGCTGTGGGCGCCGTTCGTCATTGGCGCAGTTTCCTCCCGAGAAAGCTTCTAGTTATTAGCAACTAAGAGTCTATAAGTCCGGTATTTCTACAATCTGCGTAGGTTTTCCGTCCTTCCCTGACTTACCTTTATCGTACTTCGGTCGATATTACTTAAGAACAGATGAAATTTATCTTCTTAACTATCTTGCTGTGTGTCGTTGTGCGCGCGCAAAGTTTCACCGCGAGTCCTACTGCGGTCCCGGACGCGCCGAGCGCGCAACCCTTTTTGACGGTGGAGAACAAATTGGATATCGGCATTCTGGCGGGGCTGATCAGCGCAGACGCCATTACCACACAGCGCGGCCTGAACCAGGGCCTGCGCGAAATCAATCCTGTCATGCGTCCGTTTGTAACCCGCGGCGCCGCCGGAGAAGCTGCCGGCTCCGCGCTGGGTTTTGGCGCGGGAGTTGGAGTGGTATATCTGCTGCACCGCAGCCGCCACTATAAAGCGGAACGCATTGCGATGCGCCTGATCGTCGCCAGCGAGGGCGGGTTCGTTGCCAATAATATCGTTGCGATTCGCTAGGACACACAGTTCGCTGGACGACAAACAGCTATAGATTTACCTTCCGCGCCCGGTTCGCGCTGATTTCGGCGGGCAAATCCCTTCCAAGATATAATTTCATTCCCGAAGAATTTCTTCGACGATTCGAAGAAATCGGGGCTGCTTCCGCGAACTCAAATACCGAAGGAGTCTGCATGGCGATTCAGAAGACGGAAAAGATCTGGCACAACGGCAAATTTATAGCCTGGGACGATGCGACGCTGCACGTGATGTCGCACGTTGTGCACTACGGTTCTTCGGTATTTGAAGGTGTTCGCTGCTACGCGCCGCCTAAGGGACCCGCGATTTTCCGCGCCAACGAACACATGCAGCGCCTCATCGACTCTGCCCGCATTTACCGCATTGACATTCCGTTTACGCGCGATGAACTGGTGCGCGGCATGGTGGAGCTGGTGAAAGGCAACGGGGTGTGGCCGTGCTACATCCGCCCGATCGTTCTTCGCGGATACGGCGAGGCGGGCGTCAACCCCTTTAACTCTCCGACCGAAGTCTACATATGCAATTACCCATGGGGAAAGTATCTAGGGGGAGATTCGAGCGAAGGAGTCGACGTCTGCATTTCTTCGTGGACGCGGATCGCGCCCAACACGCTGCCCGTAATGTCGAAGGCAGGCGCGAACTACATGAACTCACAGCTCATCAAGATGGAGGCGATCGTCAACGGCTACGCGGAAGGGATCGCGCTGGATGTGAACGGCTATGTCAGCGAAGGCTCGGGCGAGAACCTGTTCGTCGTCCGCAATGGGGTATTACACACCGCTCCGCTGGGTAACTCGGTGCTGCCCGGGATCACTCGCGACTCGGTGTTGCAGATCGCGCGCGATCTCGGTATCAAGATCGTTGAGCAGCAGATTCCGCGCGAGTCTCTGTACATCGCGGATGAGGTTTTCTTTACGGGTACTGCGGCAGAAATCACGCCCATTCGCTCGGTCGATAAAATCACCGTCGGCAAAGGAAAACTCGGCCCTATGACCAAATCTCTGCAAGCGGAGTTTTACGGCATTGTCCGCGGGGAGAAGGCGGACCGGTATGAGTGGCTGACCCCGGTAGTGGTGGGGGCGAAGCAGCCCGTAAGCGTCTAAGGTTTGTGATGTGACTTTCGTCATCTCGTGCGGTTGCTTGATTCGGAGCATGATAGCGACTGTAGTTTCGGAGTCCTATCCCGCATGAATATTGATGACTTGCTCCGCGTCGCCATGGAGCGCCGAGCTTCCGACTTGCATTTGAAGGTGGGGAACTACCCTCACCTGCGCATTGACGGCGATCTGGTGCCCTTGACCGACCAGGCGCGCGTGGGTGCGGAGGACATGCTGAACATGGTTTTCAGCATGATGTCGGCGCGGCAAAAGCAAAAATTCAAAGAGACCAC
>JBAVAA010000360.1:0-1674 GCA_049585515.1 Terriglobales bacterium
CGAATGCTACGGCGAGGTCGTTTTTAATACTTCCATTACCGGCTACCAGGAAATTTTCACCGATCCCTCTTACGCCGGGCAGATTGTCGTACTGACCAACCCCGAAATCGGAAACTACGGCACTAATCCAGAAGACAGCGAAGCCGTGCGCCCCTACATCGAGGGCCTGATCGTGCGCGAGTTCTCGAAAGTCAGCTCCAACTGGCGCTCGCAGCAGGTCACCGACGAGTTCATGGAGCAGTTCCGGATTCCGGTTCTAGCCGACATCGACACCCGCGCTCTGGTCCGCCACCTGCGCACCTATGGAGTGATGCGAGGCGTGATCTCGACGCTCGAAGCCGATACCGACAAACTCGTCGCCAAAGCCCGAGCCATCCCAAAAATGGATGGCCAGGACCTGGCGAAAGTAGTCTCCACCAATCACACCTACGTGTGGGAGACGGGCGAGCGCTCGCACCTGCCCGACGAGGTGGTCGGAGTAAAAGACGAGCCGGCGCGCTTCCACGTAGTAGCGTACGACTTCGGCATCAAGCAGAACATCCTGCGCAAGCTGCGCGGGGAAGCTTGTAAGGTGACGGTGGTCCCAGCGCAGACGACGGCCGAAGACGTGCTGGCCTTAAAGCCCGACGGAGTCTTCCTGTCGAACGGCCCGGGCGATCCCGAGCCCTGTACCTACGCGGTAGACAACATTCGGCGCCTGATGGGACGCCAGCCAATCTTCGGAATCTGCCTGGGACACCAGATCGCAGGTATCGCGCTGGGAGGGAAGACGTTCAAGTTGAAGTTTGGGCACCACGGCGGAAATCATCCGGTGAAACAACTGGCCAGCGGCAAGATCGAGATCACCGCCCACAACCACAACTTCGCCGTCGATCCCGATTCGCTGCCGCAGAGCGAAGTCGAATTGACGCACATGGATCTGAACGACAATACGCTCGAAGGCATGCGGCATCGGAATTTGCCGTTGTTCACGGTGCAGTACCACCCGGAGGCGGCGCCGGGGCCACATGATTCCCATTATTTGTTTAAGGATTTTGTGCGGATGATGGAGGAATGCAAGAGATAAGACTTAACAGTTTATTTTGGTTTGAAAGGGCACGCCTTCCAGGCGTGCCGCAACAGACCACAATAATGACGCGGCTTTAGCCGCTGAGGGACTGCTAGGAGCACGATGAAGCCGCAAAGGGAACATGCGACGAACAATGCCCAGACCTATATGGTCACCTCGTCCACCTGGGAACGGCGCTCTCTCCTTCAGGCTGAGCCGTGGGCGAAACTTTTGATCGACACGCTCTATCACTATCGGCCATCCGCCTATCTCTTGCACGAATTCGTTATCATGCCTGACCATTTTCACGCGCTCATTACTCCGCGGACGAGCCTCGAAAGGGCTGTTCAATTCATCAAGGGCGGTTTTTCTTATCGAGCAAAGAAAGAATTGGGCTCGAACATGGAGGTTTGGCAAAAGGGATTTCAGGACCATCGCATCCGTGACGCAAACGACTATGCCGTGCATGTGTCATATATCCTCAACAATCCCGTCAAAGAGTGTTTTTGCGCTCGCCCCGAGGAATTTCCATATTCCTCAGCGCATGCTGGATTTGCACTAGACGCCGTCCCTCAGGGGCTAAAGCCCCAAATCTTGGGTGAACCTGCTGCGGCACGCCTGGAAGG
>JBAVAA010000361.1:0-1918 GCA_049585515.1 Terriglobales bacterium
TGACCCGCGCACAGACGAGCTGCGCGGGTCAGATTTAGGTCGCGGACTTCCACGCCAGCCCCTAAAGGGGCGTCTAATTTCGAACGGCTGGCGGTATCGCTAAAGCGATACCCTGATACAAAGCGATACCTGATACGAATCTTTCGAGATCCGATACAAAACTCTCGATATCCGGATACGAACCTCAACGCGACGCTTGAGAACTTAAATCCGTAAATGAAACTGCGAGACTAGAACCGGCGCGTCTCCGCCTGTAACTCGTCGACGTCTTCGGTGGCGGCTGAGGGACGCTTTCGCGTGCCCTTGCCGAGGACGTCTTCCATGCGAATCTCTTCGCCGGTGCCATCGACTCCTGCAGTTGGAGCGATGACGCCATCCGCGGCGACTGCGGCGAACAGTTCTTCATCGGGAGCAGCAGTCTCGGCCGGCGGTTCGGATTCAGCTGCCGCCTGAATATCCGCCATCTGCTTGTCGTCGCGCGCATGAACACCCTCGGCAATCGACTCCGATATCTTCGAGGTAAACAGGCGGATCGCGCGCAGCGCGTCGTCGTTGCCAGGAATCACGTAATCCACTTCGCTCGGATCGCAGTTGGTATCGACCACCGCGACGACGGGAATGCCGAGCTTGCGCGATTCGCGCACGGCGATCTGCTCTTTATTCGAATCGATTACGAAAATCGCGTCGGGCAGGCGCGTCATATTCTTGATGCCGGCCAGGTTGGCCTGCAGGTGCTTGCGCTCACGCTCGAGCTTGATGACCTCTTTCTTCGGAAGCAGATCGTAACGGCCATCAGTGGCCATTTCGTCGAGTTCCTTGAGCCGTTTTACGGATTTCTGCACGGTGACCCAGTTGGTCAGCAGGCCACCCAGCCAGCGCTGGTTCACGTAGAACATTGAGCAGCGCTGCGCCTCTTCGGCAATTGCGTCCTGCGCCTGGCGCTTGGTGCCCACGAAGAGGATGATTCTGCCCTCGGCGGCCAGGTCCTGCACAAATTTCGACGCCTCTTTGAACATCTTCAGCGTCTTTTGCAGATCAATAATGTAGATACCGTTGCGCTCACCGAAAATGTACTCCTTCATCTTCGGGTTCCACCGCTTGGTCTGGTGCCCGAAGTGAACGCCAGCCTCGAGCAACTCCTTCATCGTAATGTTTGCCAATCAACCTCCTCAGTTAGTCTGCATCCGGACGCTAACCGGCCCCGGATTGCCATTCCCTTCCACCCCATCTCGGGGGAGGTGGGGGGATGAATTTTGAAACAGCTGTCAGCCATCAGCCGTCAGCTTTCAGGTAAATCAAAAACCCAACGTCAAAACCTTACCGTTTGCTGAACTGGAAGCGCTTTCTTGCTCCCTTTTGTCCGTACTTTTTGCGCTCTTTGGCTCGCGGATCGCGCGTCACCATGCCCTCGGATTTCAGCTTGGCGCGTAGTTCTGCGTTAAACAGCATTAGAGCTCTCGTGATGCCGAGGCGAACCGCGTCGGCTTGTCCCGCAACTCCGCCGCCGCACACGTTGGCCAGTACGTTGAACGTAGCCCCAGTGTCGGTCGAGACCAGCGCCCGTTTTGCGGCAATGCGCTGCGAGGGCGTCACAAAGTATTCATCGAACGCTTTGCCGTTGACCTTAAACTCGCCGCTGCCGGGACGAAGAAAAACACGCGCGATCGCCGTTTTGCGGCGTCCGGTTCCGTAGTATTGAACGATTTCTGCCATTGTTTAGCTTCTGGCTTCTAGCTACTGGCTTCTAGCCCTTCGAAGGCGAAGACAGCGCTATGCCGATCAACCTTTCCAAGAATCTCTCGAATTTTTTCCACCGCAACTGCTCGCTAGAAGCCAGTGGCCGGTAGCCAGAAGCTTTTTCTACGCAAACACCTTTGCTTCCGGCTTCTGCGCCTCGTGCGGATGTTTGTCGCCGCGA
>JBAVAA010000362.1:0-16424 GCA_049585515.1 Terriglobales bacterium
GATGAATCCCGCCGTGTTCGATCAAACCTCGGTCGATATCGATGCTAATTCGGGTAGCGACGTTTTCTGGTTCCGTGTTACCGGGTCGGTGATGAAGTTCGACGGCTTCCTTAAAGTGTATGAAGAATCCAAAGACAGCAAGGACGAGGAGGACGAGGAACTGAAGCACAAGCTCCCGCCGCTCGAAGCCGGGCAGAAGCTGACGTTGAAGTCTCTACTACCAGAGCAGCATTTCACCGAACCGCCTCCGCGGTTCAACGAAGCTTCGCTGGTGAAAGAACTCGAAGAGCGCGGCATCGGCCGCCCGTCTACGTATGCAACGATCCTGAGCACAATCCAGGAGCGTATGTACGCGCAGAAAGTGGGAGGGAAGTTTACTCCCACAGAGATCGGCCTGGTCGTCACCGATCTGCTCGTCGAGAACTTCAAAGATATTTTCGACTTCCAATACACCGCTCGTCTGGAAGAAGAGCTCGACGAAATTGAAGAAGGCAAGCAAACCGGGAACGACGCCCTCGTTGAGTTTTACAAGAAGTTCAGCAAAGACCTCCGATACGCCGAGAAGCACATGGAAAACATCAAGCGTATGGAGAAACCGACCGATGAAAAGTGCGAACTCTGCGGCGCGCCGCTGGTCATCAAGTGGGGCAAGCACGGCTCGTTCTACGCCTGCAGCACCTACGACAAGGAAAATCCTGACACCTGCAAGTTCACCAAAGAAAATCCCATCAATCTTCCCGATCTCGATTCGGCCGATCTGCAGGAAACAGCGCAGGAGGAATACTGCGAAAACTGCGGCCGCGTCATGGTATTGAAGCGCGGACGCTTCGGCCAGTTCATGGCATGTACTGGCTATCCCGATTGCAAGACGACGCGGCGGCTGGATCAGGGCAAGAAAGTGCCTGATATTCCACTCGATGAGACGTGTCCTCTGTGCAAGCGCAACTTGATCCTGCGCCATGGCCGTTACGGCGAGTTCACGTCGTGCAGCGGATATCCCGAATGCAAATACGTGAAGCAGAACTTCATCGGCGTGAAGTGTCCCGAATGCAAAGAAGGGGAACTCGTCGAGAAGCGGGCGCGCAAGGGAAACACTTTTTACGGATGCGGAAATTATCCAAAGTGCAAATTCACCTCAGCGGCGAAACCCGTGCCCGAAAAGTGCCCCGATTGCGGACATGAGTATCTGGTCGAACGAATCCGCAAAGACGGAACCGTGATCGCGTGTCCGAATAAGGAGTGCGATTACGAGCGCGCGGTCGAAGGCGCGACCGCAGGCGTCTGATTTTCAGCTGCAAGGAAAATCGACTAACGAGGCAAATATGGCGAAGAAAGCGATGCCACACGATGCAGAGCTGATCATGAAACTGTATGACCTCCGCCGCGAAGCGGAGATGCGCAAGGCGAGAAACTGGCTGGTGACAGAATTCTGGCCGCAGAGCGCCGATGAATTTATAAAGGTTGTGAATACGTTTCCCAGTCAGGAAAACGCGTGGCTTCGCCAGGTTGGCGGCTACTGGGACATGGCGGCATCGTTTGTGTTGCAGGGCGCTCTCAACGAAGAACTGTTTCTGCAGCCCGGCTGCAGCGGCGAGATGTTCTTTATCTTTGCCAAGGTGTATCCGTTCCTTAAGGAATTTCGCGAGAAAACCAATAATCCCGACGCCTTTTCCAACATCGAGAAGGTGGCCACTGGATCGAAGACCGCCCGCAAGCGGCTGGAGCGCGTCCTGAAAAATGTTGAGAACCGCCGCAAAGCGCTCGCCAAGTCCGCAAAGAAGGGTTGATCGCGGCGCAGCGGCGAATTCATTGTGACCGAGAACACATTTCCGCAGCCTACCATCTGCTATTCTTAACCGTGTTGTGCGGATGCTCTGGTGGTTTCTAATCCTGGGAGTCAGCGCTGCGGTGGTGGTGTCGGTTTCGCTTTCGATTTACATGCGTGTCCGCCAGCAAATGAAGCGGACGGCGGCGCAGCGGGCGGAACTCGACGGCCTCGATCATACCTCGCCACCTGAGACGTGATTCGAGCCTGTTCTCCGAAGTCCGCCGCAAGAAAGGAACACCATGTCGAGGGTAGATATTCAGGTTCTTGGCCCGCAAACACGGCCCGTTCACCCAGCTAAGGAAATTGCGAAGCAGGTGGCCATCGTCATCGCCGCCAGCCTCTTTGTTGCGTTGTGCGCGCGCGTGACCGTGCCTCTGCCCTTCACGCCAGTTCCGCTGACCCTGCAAAATTTCGGAGTGCTCATCGTTGGCTTATTGCTCGGTTCGCGTCGCGGGTTTGCCGCGCTCGCGCTCTACCTGGCCGAAGGCGCATTCGGGCTGCCCGTATTCAGCATGGGTGCCGGAGTTGCCTACCTGCTGGGCCCGACCGGCGGCTTCCTTGTGGCCTATCCGGTCGTGGCCTTCGTCGCCGGCTGGATATACGAGCAGAGGTCGAAGAGAGGTTCGAAACAAGGCTCACGCTATTTCGTCTGGGCCGCGCTGTCGTCCGTGGCTGCGGAACTCGTGCTCTTCACCGGCGGACTCAGTTGGCTCGCCGTGCTTACCCACTCGGTTTCGCTGGCATTCAAGTTTGGCCTCTACTGGTTCGTATTTGCGGAAGTCATCAAAGTGCTGATGGCCGCCGGGGTCGCTAGTCGTTGGCACCAACGTGTAAGTTGATAAAACAGAGTAACGGAATCTTATGAGTACCGTATCTTCTCCTGTACGCGAAATTACCGTGGCCCACAGCCCGGACTCCGACGATGCATTCATGTTTTATGGATTGGCCACGAGCAAGGTCCGCGTTCCCGGACTGAAGTTCAGCCACACTCTTTGTGATATCGAGACGCTAAACCGCCAGGCGCAAGACGGCGTTTACGATGTAACCGCGATTTCATTCCATGCCTTTCCCTACATTCAGGAAAAATACACGCTGATGTCGTGCGGCGGCAGTGTGGGAGACGGGTATGGTCCCATGCTGGTTTCCACGCGGCCCTTCACGCCGGATGAGATCAAGCAGAAGAAAATCGCCGTACCGGGCAAGCTCACTACGGCTTACTTAGCGCTCCAACTGTTCGCGCCCGGCATTGCCGTGGAAGTCGTCCCCTTCGATCAGATCATCCCGCAGATTCTCGAAGGGAAATACGAGGCCGGCCTCATCATCCACGAAGGCCAGCTCACCTACGATAAGTCCGGATTGCACCGCATTGTCGATCTAGGCAGGTGGTGGCAGAAAATGACCGGACTGCCGCTACCGCTTGGCGGAAACGCGATTCGACGCTCGCTTGGCCCGGAAACCATGGCGAGCGTCACCCAGGCGTTGCGCGAGAGCATCCAATACGCCATCGACCATCGCGAAGAAGCGCTCGCGTATGCCATGCAATTTGCCCGCGATCTCGATGCCCAACTCGCCGACAAATTTGTCGGTATGTACGTAAATGAACGTACCCTGGACTACGGAGACGACGGCCGCGAAGCCGTGCGCCGGCTGCTTGATATGGGGCACAAGGCAGGGATCATTCCGCAGACTCCGCGAGTGGAGTGGGTGTAGGGAAGCTGCGGGCTGTGGAGCTTCGAGCCACGAGCGACCGGAGATCTCGTATCCATCCGGGTTGCCGATTGCCCTCGTATGATCTCGCCGTCAAACAGCAGGTCCTTCGCTTCGCTCAGGATGACAAGCTGTAAGGTGTTGGGAAGATCGACTAAAGAAGTGTTGTTCGATCCTAACCCGAAGCTCGTAGCTCACGGCGCCCTACCTTACTCTCTCCGGAAACGCATACACCGGATCAATATCTACCGGAACATCCGAAGCCGCCTCCAGCGACGCCTTCAACTCTGCCGGCATCGTGTCGTACTTCTTGAACCAGTTTTCCGCCCGCGAGCGATCTCCAGTCGCCTCGATCTCCAGCAGTTCCTTGGCTAGGTCGGCCATTGCGCCGGGCATCTTCTCGTAGTCAATCGCATACCGCCCGTTAGCATTCCGCCGAATCGCACCACGCTCTGACAGATAGTTGAACTCCATCATCTCTGCCTGACCGTGCGCCTCGGCAGTTCCGAAGCGTACTGTACGGAATAATCCTCCGACGTACGACGCGTAGTACTCCTCCAGCTTTTCTTTCGGCAGCACATCGTGATCCACCAGCCATTTCAAAGCGAACATTCCAGTCACATCGGCCTTCGCTTCTTCCAGGCCGCTGAACTGGTGGCCGATGGCTTCGCGGATATCGACTTTGCCTGCCGGCGTGCGAGCGAACGCCGGACCTAGCCCGTGACAAATCTCATGCATGATCGTGCTCTGCAGATATCCTTCGCCTGAAACCTTCGCCGCCTGCTCGGGTTCCATCAGCTTGCGCGCGACCGGCAGAATAATGTAGTTCACTCGCGCGTCCATAAAGTTCTTGAAGAAAAGCTTCTTGCTGCCCTTCTGTTCATGCACCCGCGCATCGTTTGGCAGATTGTCGGCCACCGCCTGGTAGCCGTGCGTCAGATCGCCCGCTCGGAATGGAGTGTCCATCACCTCCATCGGCGTCTCCAGTCCATGTTTCGATGGCCGATCCTCTGGTGTCAGCGGCAGCGCATCCTGAATGTCTGGCACATATTTCTGGAAGAGTTCCAACTTCTTGCTCTCGCGCTCGTTGCGCACCATCACCGCCGCGCCATACGAACCCTTTACGCCCAGCAGTCCGTCCAGATAAGTTTCATAGGGAGCAAAGATGATGTCGAACTTCGGGTTCTTCAAATCGAGCCAGGCCAGGTCGCTTTGGAAGTAGTCATCGCTGAGCAGCGCATCGGCGCGCAGCCGGAGAAACTTCGCGAAAGCCGCATCGTCACTGAGCGCGGCCGCGGCCCGCAGAGCTTTTGCCGCCGGCTCCAGAAAAGCGCGAAACGCAATGTGGTAAGGAACGGCCTCCAGTTTGCCCTGATGCCAGCGCACGATTGTGAACTGGTTATAGATCGCCGCCTTCTGATCGGGATGCTGCTTGACGTATTGTTCCACCTGATCGCGCGTCAGGTTCGCGGGATAAAACCCTCGCCCCGGCGGCATCGATTCGGTTCCCACAAAAGGCTTATTTTGATCGATCAGATCGAAGCGCGAAGCATTAATCCACAGGTAGCGACGCAATTGCACGTCGCGCGGATTCCGGCTCGAGGCCAGCGACTGGTACAGCGTAAGCGCCTCGGGATCGCTTTGCCGCCAATAAATACTCTCCAGGTAGCCGCACGCCTCCACCAGTTTGTGGACGAGTTGCTGCTCGCGAGCGGTCAAACCGGCCGTCCGGAACGGCATTTGAACGCGCCGGAATTTTGCCAGGCGTTGTGCCAGGTCGGGAGCGACCTTCAACACGGCCGGACCGCCGTCGGCCGCCGACGAACCGGTCATTTGTTTCTTTTTGGATTGCGCTGCGCCGAGGGTGGTCATCGTTAGAGTCAAAGTTAAAATTAAAATGGAAAGCAAAATAACTTTGTAGTTCGCGAAAAAATGCCGCTTGATACCCCAGTGCCCGGCCCGGTAGTTCTCCATAAGGACACAAGTCTATCAAACTGCGAATCTGCGCGGAGCCGTTATCATCAAGACATGCTTCGGCAGAACGGCGCCCAGACCCTGCTCATCGATGCCGATGACACGCTTTGGGAGAACAACATCTATTTCGAGCGCGCGATTGCAAAATTCATCTCGTTCCTCGACCATCGCGAGCACTCGCCCGAGGCAGTTCGACTAGTGCTGAATGACGTGGAGCGGGAATCCATCGTCAAGCACGGATACGGCCTGAACAGCTTCGCGCATTCGCTGGTCGACACCTTCGAGAAGCTTTCTGTCGAGCCCATCACGCCCGAGTTACACGAACGTATTCACAGCTTTGCTCATCAGATCGCCGATCATCCCATCGAGGTTCTGCCAGGTGTGCCGGAGACTCTGCAATATCTCGGCGAGCGCCACCACCTCATCATTATGACTAAAGGAAATCTCACCGAACAATCCGGGAAAGTCGAACGCTCGGGCTTGAAGGAATATTTCTCCGCTATCGAGATCGTCGCCGAGAAGGACGAATCCACCTACCGCTCCGCCATCGCCAAGTACGCGCTTCCGGCGGATACGACCTGGATGGTCGGTAACAGCCCGAAGTCCGATATCAACCCCGCTCTCGCCGCTGGATTGCACGCCGTCTTCATTCCCCACGGCAGCACCTGGATTCTGGAGCACGAGGAAGTCGCCGCCGCTCCCGCATCGCAGCGACTGCTGGTGGTGGACCGTTTTGGGGATCTCAAAAACCACTTCTAAGCATAAGCATCCGCGTTATTCCTGCACGCAAAACAAAGGCCGGAAATCCCGGAATTTCTTCCGGGTCCCGGCCAGTGCTTGATTCAACTTGTAACCGTCTTAGTTGTTCGGCGCGGCTGCGGCGTCGGTTGTGGTTGTACTTGCAGGTGCTGTCGCCGTGGTGGTCGTGGTGGCGCTGCCCGTCCCGTAACGCGAAAGTCGCGGGTAGAAGGGCGTCACCTCGAAGGGCATCTTATCGCGCGCGGAAGTGATCGCAACCGGTTGCGATTTGACGATCTCTACTTTGTCGTCCCATGCGTTCATCTTGACGCGTCCACCGAGAGGCAATGCGGCAATCTGATCGAGTTTGTTCCAATCGAGCGCCGGCGCTGAGGTCGCCAACTGCGCCATTCTCGTCACCGTTCCGTTCTCCGTAAAGTTGTTGCCGAGGTGTGCTTGCAGCAAAGCGCTCAATTGTGGAGCACGCGCCTGCAAGGCCTTGATGAAGAGCCCAGCCGCGTCCAGCTTCTGGGCGTAAGGCGAGGCTTTCAGCATCTCGATGGCTTTCTTGTCGGCTGCCGCTTCCTCTTCGGGAATGTGTTTGAACCCGAGGTTCTGGTAAGTGCCCTCGTCGGAGAACAACATGCGGTCGTTAAATGCGTACTGGCTGCCAAGGTTGTGTCCTAGAACGATGTGCGCGAGTTCGTGAGAGAGCACCATGGCCAAGCTACCCTCGTCGGGGAGCACGTCGATCAAGCCGCGGCTCACTACGATTGTGTTCCCGACGCTAAAGGTCTCCAGCGGAGAAGTGGTCAATACGCGCGTCCGGACGGGACGCGGCAGTTCGATATTGTTGGTGATTTGCAGGTTGTTTACCACGGTTTGCAGAATTTTGTCAACATCGCCCGCGGGCGCCAGCAACCCTGCGCGTTCCAGTCGTTCAATCACGTTGTCTTCGGCCTGCTGTTGCCATTCGCGCTCGGCAGCCAGCGGGGTAGCATCCTGCGCGGACGGGGTCTCGTCTTTTACGCTATCCACCCGGATGTTAGTGAGTTCGTCGTTTGGCGTCCCCATTTTGAGGTTATACCCCCACATACGAGTCTGTGCCTTGAACGCGATCTTGTTCTTGGCTCCCGCCGTGAAGTCGCCTTCCTCACTGTAGATGTAAGTTGGCACCCAATAACCGGGGACTAAATTCAAGCGCCACGCGTCCATGTGGAAGTAATAACTGTTGCGCGAAGGATGCGCATAAGTCCCGTTGAGCCGCACGATGTTGAAGTTCTGGTCCTCAACCCAGATGCGGCCGAGAAAGCGCCCGCGACCAGCGTCTTTCTTCGGAGTTAGATCGAATACGAGGCAGCGCACGTCGCCGAGAAACTCGCGTCGAGCGTAGTGGAAATCGTAGTGCTGGCGGTCAAAGTCGTTCCGGTCGGCGAAGATCATCCAGGAAAAGCCGAGGGGTTGAAACTGGAATTTGAACTTTTTCGTGACCTCGCCCAGAAGATGCTTCTCCATGCCTTCATCTTTGTTTTTGTTCTTGCCCTTGCCTTCAAGGTAGTCGTTGCGGTCGATCGATTCGCTCAAATCCATACGTCCCAGGAAGTAGTGATCATCCTGCGGAATAGGCCCCAGTTGCGGATCTTGCGTCAGATTTTGCAGGTAGGTCTCCACAATCGGGGTGCGCGGCGACAGGAATTTGATCAGTTCCTTTTCGCGGATGATCACGCGATCGACAACCTCGTTCATCGTGGTGGGCGGCGCCAGATTTGACTGGGCCTCCCATGGCTGGGCTTGGCCAGGCTGAGCCGCGGTTTGGGCGGACGCTCCCGCCGTCTGTGAGTTCTGCGGCGCGGACGCCGGTTGCTGGGCCGCTGCTGTCATCGTCACCGCCAGCAGGGCTAGAATGATCCAATTCAGTTTGCTTATACTCAGGTTGCTCATAACTCTCCGCATGACTCTCATCTCCAAGTTTCAATACGCCATTTGAAATACCACGTGCACAATTGCTGTTGAATCGATAGCCTGCCCGTTGCGCAGGGCGGGCTTGAACCGCATCTTGTTCGCGGCGTTCACGGCAGCTTCATCAAGTCCATGGCCCAGACCACGGACCACTCGATTTACGTGTAACTGCCCGTTTGCCGCGAATTCAACCTCGAGCAGTACTTCGCCTTCCAGCTGCAGATGCCTGGCCTCGTCCGTGTAAACGGGATTCGGCTTGAAAGTAATCTCGACCGGCGTCGTGGGCGGCCCGCTATCCACCCGTTGAACGTGAGCCGTGCTGGGGCCGACCTCTTGCGAGCCGAAGCCCGAACTTTGTACTCCAGCGCCGCCCCGGCCGCTCCTGCGACCATCCCCTTGACCGGGAGTTGCCACACCGTTGCCAAAGTCGGCGCTCGCCACCGTTCCCTTAATACCCTTCGCGCCGCCCGACCCATTGCCTTGTCCCGGACCTATCGGCATATCGAACGAACCCGCGGTTGCGGCGATCAACTTGCCATTCGACTTGCTGTTTGCGCTCGGCTTCAGCCCGTTCGGATCGCCGAAGCCACCGGTCTGCACCTTTGAAATCTGAGCGTTCACAGTGGGCTTCACCGAGCTCCCCTGGAATTGCCCGGTGTTAATCAACACCGGACGCGCTCCGCTGCTCGCCACCTTCAAAACGGCGGGCGCAAAACTATTCATCACCACTTTGGGCGGCTCAATTTCCTGCGGTTGCGGCCTGGTTGCGCGGACTTCTCTGGGCACGATCAATTTCGGCGTCTCGAACACGGGCTTTGCCGGCAGCAATTGCGCGTGCTGTGGTCTCTGCTTGTATTGCTTTTCTGGCCTCAGTGACGGTCGAGGTCTCAGTTCAATGACGCGATAACTGGCCGTGATCAGCGTGTCCGGCATCAGGATTCCGCACACGATCATCAGCAGAATGAGCGCTGTCACGGTTCCATATCCGGCGGCAAAGCTCCGCCAGTTCCGGGGCTTCTCAGGCAGCAGGCCGAGTTCAAAACCGCGATAGTGCGTAGCCATCCATGACTCCAAAAGGGGGCCCGAAGCTGGGGAGAGCGCTCGGGTGTTGGAGTCTTCACCTTAGGGGAGATTAGGCAGAGGGTAAACGTGTCGCTTGCGCCTGTCCTTTGGTAACCGCTTCCAGGTATCTGTGGGGATAGCGATTACTTCTGTGCCGCCGCCGGGCGCCGCGTAAAAAAGTAGAACACCGGAATGCCCGCCAGAATAACCAGGCATCCGGCGGCTGAAGCCTTCACATTGTCGGTGAATGTATAGTAGAGAAGAGCCGCGGAAACCATCACAAAGACCGCCGGAACCACCGGATATCCCCACACGCGGTATGGTCGCTCGGCATCTGGCTCGCGATGGCGAAAAACGAAGACCGTGCTGCTGGCGATCATATAGAACATCCATTCCGCGAAGATCGCTAGCGAAAAGAACTGCCGAAAACTGCCACCCAGAAGCAAAAGAACGACGGCCAGCCCGCATTGAACGATAATCGCCACCGACGGCGTGTGATAGCGCGGGTGGACCTCCGCCATCGCTTTAAAGAAATACCCGTCGCGGGCCATAGCAAACGGCACGCGCGCTCCGCTCATGGTCGATCCGTTTAATGTTACGAGCATCGAAATCGCCATGCCCGCCGACACCAAGCCAGCTCCGGTGCGCCCGAGCACCATTGCAACCGCGTCGGACGCGGGGCGCTCCGATCCGGCTACCGCGGTCGCGGGCAGCACATACTGCACGGCCGCGTTCACCAGAATGTAGAGTGCGCCTACGGTAGCCACGCCCCAAATCAGCGACAGAGGAATGGTGCGCTGCGGATTCCGTATTTCGCCCGCCACCATGTTCAAATCATTCCAACCGTCGTAAGCCCACAGCGCAGCCACCAGCGCGGCAAAAAAACCGGCGATGCCACCTTTCGCGCCAGTGAATTCAGTGGCAAAATTCGCCCACGTTCCTCCGCTATAGGAAAACCCGACCACTACAATTCCGAGGATGATCGCAACCTTCAGCAAGGTAAAGAGAAACTGAAATTCTCCAGCGCGGCGCACGCCGATATAGTTCAGCCACGAGATCAGCATGGTGGCACCGACCGCCACTAGTTGCCCGTATGTGATTGCGAAAGGGTGCGAGATGCAAGCGCCAGAAAAGAAAGAAAAGACGGAAAATGTTTCGAGGATCCGTACTAACCCGGTTGTGATCGTCGCAATCGAAGCCGGCTTAGCGATCAGAAATGTTGTCCAGGAATAAAGGAACCCGGCAAGCGGGCCATAGGCATCGCGAACATACACATACTCTCCGCCGGCCTGCGGCTTCATCGCCCCAAGTTCGGCATAAGTAAGCGCGCCAAAAAAAGAGAGCACACCTCCGACCAACCAGGCGAGATACACGAGTCGAGCCGTTCCGACCGCTTGCATCATTTCGGAGGGAACGAGAAAAATCCCGCTGCCGATGATCGTCCCCACCACGATTGCGCCGGAGTGCGACAGCCCGAGATCGCGCGCCAGTTCCGGCCGGGAATGATTTTTCTCTAAGCGTCTGTTCATTTTCCTTCGCGTTCTCCGCGAATTCCAGTTGTTCAAGGCTTCGTTTAAAGTGCCGGTCAAGCCTTCGATGAAGTTCGGCGCAAATCGCTGGCCGCGCATCCTACAACAAAGGTTACGCAGGTGCCGATTGCGACCCACCAGGTGAAAGCTACCGAAGTCCATTTCCACAAATACAGCTCCGTTGCCAATCCGCAAAGCATGCCGACGATCGCTCCGCTCTGATTCGCGCGCCGGGTCAGCACGCCGAGCAGAAACACTCCGAGCATCGCACCATAAGCAACCGACGCGATTTGTAATCCGACCTCCACCACGCGCCCTCCCCGATGCAGCGCCAGAATTGCCAGGCCGAACAGTACGAGCGCCCATCCGACGGTCGCCAGTCGGGCCAGCCGCAGCCGGGTTCCTTCACTGGCAGCGGGACGAAAGCGAAGATAGAAGTCCATGATCGAACTCGATGACAGTGAATTCAACGCCGCGCTAAGGTTCGACATTGCCGCGGCAAGAATGGCCGCGATTAACAGCCCCGAAATTCCATGCGGCATCCGGCTCACGATAAATGTCGGATAGATCCTGTCCGACCGGCCAAACGCCGACGACGGAACCCGGTAGTAAGCAAACAGCATCACACCCACAAAGAGAAACAACGCAAACTGGAAAAAGACTGCCACTCCACTCGACAACAATGCCAGCATCGACTGCCGCTGATTCCGTGCGGCCAGCAATCTCTGCACGATGAGTTGGTCTGTGCCGTGGCTAGCTGTTGTGAAAAACGTGCCGCCGATGAGACCAGCCCAAAGCGTATAAGGTTTTACAAAATTCAAATAGGGCCAGTGCGGGAGCGCGGGAGCATCGAACACCTGGAACTTGTGGAGTCCGCCAGCAAGCGCCTGCACCGAGGCCCAGCCGCCCGGCACCAGATGCAGAATTGTCACCAGCCCGACCAGCGTCCCGCCGACGTAAATGAAGGTTTGCACCACATCGGTCCAGATCACTGCCGCGAGACCACCCTCAAACGTGTAGATCAACGTCAGCAGCGTAATGATCGCGATGGACGTCACCTCGCCCGTGCCCAACGCAATCGATACGACAATGGACACGGCGTAAACACGCACACCCTCGGCCGCCGCACGAGTCAGCAGAAATAGTCCCGCCGTCACTGTGCGCAGCTCCGGACCAAACCGGCGCTCAATCAACTGATAAGCCGTAAAGAGCTCGCCGCGAAAATACTGGGGCAGGAGCACAAAACTGATAATGACGCGCCCGATCACATACCCCATTACCCATTGGAGAAAAGTGAGATTCGAATCGTAGGCGAGGGCGGGAATACTGATGATGGTCAGCGTGCTGGTCTCCGCCGCCACAATCGAGAGCGCAATTGCCCACCAGGGAATGTCGCGGTCGGCCAGGAAATAATCGCGCATCGTCCGTTGCCGCTTGCGAAAGCGCAGCCCGAACAGCGTGATCCCGGCCAGGTAAACCGCGATAATCAGCAGATCGATCCGATTCAATCCCAAGCGATTTCTTCCACTCTTTGCGTTGCCAAAACTTAGAACTCGTCTACAAGTGGTAACGGAAGAGGCACGGCTTTCAGTTTGAGGGAAAATATCTCCCGCGGAGCGGTCTAACCTCAGCGGCTAAAGCCACATTTCAAAATAAACCACTTATCGCAGCGGTGAACCGCTGCGCCACGCAAAAGCAGTATCAGCTTTTCAGCAGCGTGCCCCAAACGAAAAAATGCGGCAGGCTTTAGTCCCTGAGGCTTAGCTGCAACAGTTCGCTGCATTGTACAAGCATGTTCGCGGCCCGAAGCGGTTGTCGAACCTGTGTTAGAACTAGCGCGATGGCCTACTTTCTCGGAATCGACGGCGGCGGCACCAAAACCCGCTGCGTTCTGGCCGACGAAACGACGGTGATCGCCAAATCGATGTCCGGCGGCAGCAACATCGTTCGCCTTGGCGAGAAGCCGACACGGGAAGCCTTGCACGCCGCTATACGCCAGGTTTGCGCCGCCGCTAAGATTTTGCCTAATCAGATTCACGCCATTTGTGTCGGAGTTGCTGGCGCCGCTCGGCCGGAGATCGCCGCGAAGATTCGCCGCATCGTCGCCGAATTGATTCCCGGGAACGTTGCCAATCTCGAAGTCGTCGGCGATACCGTAATTACTCTCGAAGCCGCATTTGGTACCGGGCCTGGGGTGATTGCGATCGCCGGCACCGGTTCGATCGCCTACGGGCGCGACGCTGCGGGTCACACCGCACGCGCCGGAGGCCGGGGGTTTGCCGTCTCCGACGAAGGCTCAGGCCACTGGATTGGCCGCCGCGCCGTCTCCGCAATTCTGAGCGCCCACGATCAAGGCTTCGAAACTGCGCTCACCGCGATGCTCCTGCAATCGTGGAAGCTCACTAGCATCGACGAACTTGTGCAACAGGCCAACGCCACACCGCCGCCCGATTTTCCGCGCCTGTTTCCTGTCGTGCTCGGCGCCGCCGATCGGGGCGATGCCATCGCTGGCGATCTTCTTGCCGATGCTGGAGCGAAGTTGGCTGAGCTGGCGGGGGTCGTCCTTCAACGCCTTGCGCCGCGTGATGCCTCGGAAATGCTTCCGGTAGCCATGACGGGCAGCGTCTTTCGTCAGTCTCCTCATGTGCGCGAGGTTTTCTACAATGCCTTGCAGCGACGCTTTCCGGGCATTCAAGTGCGTCAGGAACTGGTCGATCCCGTCGAAGGCGCGCTCGCCAGGGCAAGACGAGTAGAGACTGGGGCTGCCCCGTCGGAAGCGGGCTGACGATCGTCATGCGCGAAAATGAAACGAGTGAAACTGGATTGCCCCAAGAAGAAATCGCCGGAAACGAAACCGCGATGCCATCGGCGCCATCGGCGACACCTCCAGACGCGGCGGACCTCCTTCGCGCCGCGGCCGACCCAGCCCTCACCGAGGACTTGGCCCTGGCTCTTCTTCATCGCGCTGAATTGCCCTCTGAGGTCCTCGAGCAACTCGCCAGGAACGCCAACCCACTCAAGAGCCGCAAAGTAAGAATCGCGCTGGTCTGCCATCCGCACACGCCGCGCCACGTCTCGGTCCCGTTGGCGCGCCAGTTCTACACTTTCGATCTGATGAAAGTTACGCTCGCGACCGGAGTTCCGGCCGACGTGAAAGTTGCCGTTGACGATGTCCTTATTTCGCGCCTGAAGACGATTACCGTCGGCGAGCGTCTGACGCTGGCCCGCCGCGCCTCGGGCAGGGTAGCGGCTGCGCTGTTGCTGGATGTAGAAAGCTTTGACACCAAGAACGCCAACGCCAAGGCCGTAGGCCGCGCGACCCGAATCATGCAGGTCGCGCTCGAAAACCCGCGCCTCACCGAAGCTCTCATCATCAATGCCGTGCTCGATAGGAGCGCCAGTGCAGCTCTGGTACATGCGGTGGCGCGGCACTCAAAATGGTCGCACCGCAAGGAAATCCGCACAGCTCTTCTGCGGACCGAGCACTTGTCGCTGGCTCGCGCCCTTGAATTCAGTCGCGACGTCCCCGCGCTATTGCGGCACGAACTACTTGCCAGCTCGCGCCTCCCCGATCAAATCAAAGACCAGCTCCAGCGCGAAAGCTCCGCATAGGGTATTTGCTCTCGACTGTCCAGCGCGGCAAATGCGGCCGTTGGCGTTACAATCAAATCAGGATAAGGCTGCGGATTTCACTTTGTCTTACGTATTTGTGGGGCTGGGAACTCAAGTGATTTCGTCTCTTCTCGATCGCAAAATCGAAAAGCGTCCTGAAAACGTGCGGCTCCAGGGCCGCATTCTGTTTCTCACCGAAGACCCAGAGCTGATAAAAAAACAGATCGCGGGTTGGGATCTTCCCTGGGACACAAGAAATGCCGGCAACAACCCCAAACTCCGTGACGACATTTCAACCGACGAAATCACTCCCGCGCACTACTGCTTCTACTTTGATAAGACGCTCGGCGAAATCCCCTACGTTGGCTTGCGCTGCGGCGACACGTTGCCGATTGGCCGCGGCGACGTTAAGAAAGGCGGCTTCGTGTGCTCGGTAAGCGGCAAGCGGCGGGGCAAAGGCTCGAGCCGCGAACAATCGCCCTATGCCGAGATGTGCGCCGGAATTCAGGTTGCGATTGCCGAGAATATCGAGCGCATCTACAAACAAAACTGCCAGAACCTCGGCTTGCTGACATCGACGAACTTTTCCTTGATCCACAGGATTCGCGCGGGCGAGGAAATCGCGCTTAGTGAATTCACCGCCGGGGAAGATGAGATCACAAAGCAGGTGATCGAGTATGGCGGATTATTTCCGTTTAATGTGGCGCGCATGCAGGGCAAAGTGTTCTCGCCGCCGATTAAAACCGAGAAGCGCGCGATGACGCTGGCGGAGAAGATTTTTGCCCAGCACATGGTCTCAACGGAGACCAAGCATCCGATGGAGCCGAACAGCGCTCGGGACGGGCGGGGACGCCCGTCGCTCCACCGTTATGTTAAACCGGGCGATACCGGTTTCACGCGCGTCGATCTGCGTTTCAGTCACGAGTACGTCACGCCAATGGCATCCATTTTTTATGAGCAATACGTCGGCAAGGATGTTCCGGTCAACGATGCCTCGAGCATCCGCTTCTTCCGCGACCATCTAACCTTTCTCGACCAGGTGCTTTCCGAAGAAAAGAAAAAGATCGGGCTGCTCGACTTGGCGACGCAATTAAAGCTGAAGCAAGAGGAGTTCGCCGCGCGCCAGGGAATCAAGCTGCACGGCGAACTCAGCGATCGCAAAGGCTCGGAGGGCATCTGCCATTCCGTGATGTTAGAGACTTATGCGCTGCCGGGGCAGGTGAACGTCGGTTCGGATTCACACACGCCGCACGTTGGCGCCATTGGATGCATCGCGTTCGGGATCGGCACGACGGATGTATTCAACTCCTGGATTACGAAAGATGTTCGCGTCAAAGTACCCGAGTCGGTTAAGATCGTCATCCGCGGCAAGCGGCATCCGAATGTCACCGCAAAAGACTTCATTCTGAAGATTCTCTCTCTCGATTACGTGCGCAGCGGCAAGGCACTGGCGAAGGTGATGGAATATGCGGGCGAAGCGGTGGAATCGCTCTCGGTGGACGAACGTGCCACCATGACCAATATGGCGGCCGAAGTCGGGGGCTTTACCGGCATCGTGGCTCCGGATGAAAAAGTGATCGAATTCCTGATCGAGCGACGGGGCATCAAGCGGGCCGAAATCGAGAGGATGATCGAGGGTCTCCACAGCGACCCGAACGCTGAATATGCGCAGGTGATTGAACTCGACGCGAACGAAATCACGCCCATGGTCGCTACGCCCGGCGATCCCGGCAATGGCAAATACATCCGCGAACTCAATTCGCCCGTGCCCATTGAAATTGCCTATGGCGGAACCTGCACTGCCGGAAAGAACGAAGACATGGATATGTACGCGTCGGTTCTCGCCGACGCCCTGAAACACGGCAGGCGCGTTTCAGAAAATGTAGAGTTCTGGATTCAGTTCGGCTCGCAGGAGACGCGCGAGTATTCGAAACGGCGAGGCTATCTGGAAGTCTTCGAGCAGGCGGGAGCGCACGTGATTGAGCCCAGTTGCGGGGCGTGCATCAATGCAGGCC
>JBAVAA010000363.1:0-1944 GCA_049585515.1 Terriglobales bacterium
GGCCGAATCCGAGCATCAGTGCTGTTGTAGCGGGTACAGACAGGCGAATCGAAAATACGTTGGTTCCCTGGTGAAACATAGGCCGAGATCCCAAATACCATTTTTACGATTGGAATGAGAGCAGGACTAACGAAGCAACAAGAATTCTGATGCAGAAGGCCTCAGATTGGTGATCCGGCTTGTCAACCTGTCGCGACCCGGCGGTTGCGGCTGTGGCTCCGCCGATTACCCCAGTACTCGCGCGGCTTGCGCAAAAAATGCGACAATGGAATTGGCGGTCGCGACTCCCTACTTTACGTAACTTTACGAAAGATCGTTGCGCGTCTTACGCAATGGGTTACGCATTCTTGTCGCACGACTTGTTGCACTTTGTTACGCAACTTGATACGCGACGTTGATACGCAACCCAGGAGTCTGCCCGCGGCTCTAAGCTTATAAGCCTCTGCCTGATGCCGATCACCCAAATTCCGTCTCGCGATCCCCTGTCTCGCGAATCATCATCGCGCGAACCATCGCCTGATGAATCGCCGACTTCGCCTGCCAACCCATCCGAGCAGCGCGATTTGTTCGAAGCGCAGCACTGGGAGACGGCTTACCGCGGCTTCAATCCCGACGATGTTCCGCATCTTCTGATCCAGTTGCAGGACGATCTTTCACGGACGCGCAGGCGCGAAGCGCTTTGGCTCTCCGTCATCTTGCACATGATGGTGATCATTCTCCTGTGGAACACCGAAAAGTTGATGGGGCTGCTGCCGCACCGAACATTGAATCTGGCGGTGACAGCCGACCAGTCGAAAGATGCGACGTTCCTGGAACTGCCACCGGATGAGCAGAAGCTGACGCGGCGTCCGAACACGAAGGTGCTTTCGGATAAGGACCGCATCGCGACCAGCAAAACGCCGCAGATCAATCGCGAGGATTTGAAGAAAATCCTGCAGAGCATGCATCCGGGGCAGCCGGGGACGAGCGCGCCGCAACCTCCGGCTCCGAGCCAGCCTCCGCCACAGGTTGCGGAGAGCCAGCAGCCACCAGCGACGCAGGAGAGTTCGCAGGGTTTGGTCCCGCCAACGCAAAGCGACCGCACCCCGCGATTGCAAACGCCTCCGCAAAGCAGGCCGCAGCCGAATTTCAATGCGCAAATGACCGCGGGCTCGGCCATCGAACAAGCGGAACAGGCCGCAGCCGCGAATCGCGGACACTCCGGCGGGCGGGGGAGCGGCGGCGATTACGGTTTGAGCCGGGGACAGAATGGGGCCAAGCTGAATGACGGGTACGACATCCTGACCGATACGATGAATGTGGATTTCGGCCCCTATCTGACGCGAATCACGCAAATCGTGCGGCAAAACTGGTACGCCATCATGCCGGAATCGGTCGGTCCACCGATTTATAAGCAGGGAAAGCTGGCGATTGAATTCGTCATTATGAAAGATGGCAAGGTGCAAGGCATGGCGATTCGGACTTCGTCCGGCGATGTGCCACTGGATCGGGCGGCATGGGGGAGCATCACCGCATCCACTCCGTTCCCGCCGTTGCCGAAAGAATTTCCCGGGCAGATTTTGGGGCTGCGCTTCTATTATTTCTACAATCTGAAACCCGGCGACGACTTGAAGTAAGCATGGGCCAGCCCCTGAAGGGGCGGCAGATTTCGCAGGGCAATGGTATCGCTAAAGCGACACCCTGATACAAAACCACCCCTGATACGACGTTGTACGGAACCTTCCCACTCCTGATTCTTTCTAGGAGACGGGGCAAGCCGGTCTTACTTTACATATTTCGGCTCTTTGCCCTTTGACCAGGGATCGTAGATAGCCGCGAAACGCACCCGCTCGGGCCGCGTAGGATGATCGAAGAACCAAAACTTGATAAATGTGCTCGGGTCGGGATCGGCCAGGTTCTTCTGGCCGCTCTTCTGAAAATAATGGGCCGCGACCTGGTTCGCGT
>JBAVAA010000364.1:0-1647 GCA_049585515.1 Terriglobales bacterium
AATGAAGTTTCCTTCGGGGCGTACCTGCCTGCTCACCTTGCTGCCATTTTCCTGCACTTTGTCTTACTTATGTTGTTCTTGGTCAAACTCCTCACACCGGAAGCGAATCCGGATGTATTTCTTCCACGCACCCTCGCTGCAACCTTAATACACGATGGCAGCGGCGGGCGAATGACAAATTGTGCGTTGCGATGAGCGAGGTCAGTTGGTGCTCGCGGTGCAAACGCGCAATCAAAGCGAAAACCGCTTCCGCCGTCTGTCCGTCGAGGTCGCCGGTGGGCTCATCTGCCAACAGCAACTTAGGCCCAGTGATGAGAGCCCGGGCCAGAGCTACCCGCTGTTGCTCACCGCCGGAAAGCTCGCCTGAGCGATGATGGGTGCGCTGCTCCAGTCCGACCTCGCGTAACCAGTGCGAAGCTTGGGGCTCAGCCTTCTGCCAGGTCTCGCCCCGCATTAGCAACGGCATAGCAACGTTTTCCGCCGCCGTGAATTCGGGGAGCAAATAGTGAAATTGCCACACGAAACCGGTTTCTCGGTTGCGAAAGTCAGCGGCTTGGTCGTGGGATAACGAATTCAATCGCAAGTTGGCGCAGTATACGTCACCTGCGGAAGCACGATCAAGAGCGCTCAGGATGTGCAATAGAGTACTCTTGCCCGCGCCTGACTCCCCCACGATGGCAAGCATTTCGCCTCGCCTCACGTCGAACGTCAAATTCTCAAAGAGCACCAGGTCCGCTTCACCGGACCGAAAAACTTTCTTCAGGCCTTCCACTCGCAACATTGAATCCTGCTGCATTAGATGCAATTGCTGTCTCTTTCGTTCCAACCCCAGTGCCAGCATGCAGTTTGCAGGATTCCAGCTTACAGCACCGGCAGTATCCCGCTCGCCCTAAGATTAGTGCGAAGCGGACTGAAATCGTTTCCAGACCATCCCGCTTCCAGAATCCATACACGCGAAAAACTGTACACCGGGCTTAAAACCTGGCATGTGATTTGAATCACAGTGGGGGTTAATGCAAAGCTGGCAACGGATCTGCGCTCCTTGGCGCCACCCCCGGAACTCTCCAAGCAACTTTCCCGCCAGACTCCGCTACTCATAGCGGAGTGCCTCGGCGGGAAGAATGCGAGAGGCCGACCATGACGGATACAGGGTGGCCACGAACGAGATTCCCACTGCGACGAGGGCGACGATCACTCCGTCGATCACCCTGGGCGCGAAGGGGACGTAGTCGATGGAGTAGACCTCGGGCGATAGCGAGATGATGTGGTAGTGGCCTCCGGCGTAGGAGATGGCGTAGCCGATCGCAAGGCCGATGACGGTGCCGACGATGCCGATCAGCACCCCTTGAGCGATGAAGACATTTCGCACTTGAGCTTTGCGCGTGCCCATCGACATGAGGACGGCAATGTCCTTGGTCTTCTCCATCACCATCATAATGAGGGAGATGAGGATGTTAAGGGCGGCTACGAAGACGATGAGGCCGATGGTAATGAAGGTGACCAGACGCTCCAGGCGCAGGGCGTGGAAGAGGGCTTGATTCTGCTCCATCCAGTTAGTGGTCATGAAGCCTTTGCCTGCGGCCTCTTCCAGTTGGCGCGAGACTTCGCCGGCTTTGTAGATATCGTCGACCTTGAATTCGATAACCG
>JBAVAA010000365.1:0-1939 GCA_049585515.1 Terriglobales bacterium
GGGATGACGACGTTCGAATGAGACTGCACCAACCTTGGCTCAAGAAAGTCGTAGCCAGCAACAAGTCAACGGCCCGCCAAGAAGCAAACCGACCGCTGGTTTGGCAGATCGGGCGGCGGGAGAAACAGGTACCTGCGCGACAGCCATGCGCGCCTGCCACATGCATCGGATATATTCCGAAACCTGAGCAAATTTGAACAGTCACCAAGTAGACCGCCGTTGTAACTTGGTGGGCAGATATGAAGGAACCACGCGGCTCAAGGTCGTTTTGTTCCTCTGGTGGCGCAGCCGTATATTCGTATACAGGAAGCTAGTTCATCCAAACCCTCTGCGCCACATCTCCTTTTTTTGAAGAGTTGTTTACACAGCGAGTCAAACAACTGGGCTGCTCGATTCTTGGTGCCCTCGACGTCAAAGCGTTTTCGGCAGCACCAATCAAACCTGAACGGAGTCTCACGGAGATCAGAATGGAACCTACTATTTCCACTGAGAGACGGAGCAAGAAAGTTGGTATCGAATAAAGCAGTAATCACACGAAGAGTCGGCTTTGATTTTCGGCAGACTCGATAGGTCGCGAGCATTCCTTGTCATCATTGACCACGGAATTGATTCGAGTGCTCACGGGAAAGCACCGCATCAGGCGGGCATCGTAGGGCTTCAGCAGTTCGGACGCCGCACCAACATCCCTCATCCCCAGATCGAGCCATAGATCGTAGTCATTCGGATCGAGAATGACGGGCATCCGGTCATGGACGGCTGCCGTCACGTCATTCGGTGTCGTCGTCAGGATCGAGCACGATTTGATCCAGTTTCCACTCGGGTCTTTCCAGCGATCCCACAATCCCGCGAATGCGAACAACTCGCCTTCACCGACCTCGAAGCAATGCGGCTGCTTGTTTTTCCCGTCTCGCTTCCACTCGGAAAAACCGTCCGTAGGAATGAGGCATCTGCGCGATTTCAACGCATCGCGGAATGCGGGCTTCGTGGCGGCTGTTTCAGACCTTGCGTTAATCATGCTCGCTGCGCCAGAGCGGTCTTTCGACCACGAGGGAATCAGTCCCCAGCGCATCAGGGACAGTTCGCGGATAGGTTCATTGGGATGCTGGCGGATGACGGGGATGGGCTGGGTTGGAGCGATGTTGAACCGGGGAGCCCAGTCTGTTTCGTCGGAAACGCAGTCGAAATATTCCTCGACAACCTGCTTTCGCCGCGATAGTCGGTAGCGCCCCGCACATCAAGAGATTATGGCAGATCGGATAAGCGTGTTGTCATTGGGCAAGTGGCCCGGGATGGATGCCTTCGCCAAGGACAAAGCTCGATCCCACGCTGCCCACAACTGCCGATGCTCGCGGCAGGCCGAGGCTCTCCCGAATGTGATAGACGGCTTCGATGCCAGTGCAATGTGCGCCCATAAGGTTCGCCACCTTGAACTCTTTCATCTTGTCCGCAGTCCAATCCAGTTGCTCGTCCGTCGCCGGAAAAAGGTGCAATCCGCCGATGACCGCCTCAACTGGCTCGTTGGGAAATTCCTGCCGGGCAAATGTGAGGATGTTGATAATCCCTGCGTGCCCGCAGCCGGTAATCACGACCAATCCTTCGGGCGTGTTGAGCACCAGCGATTGATCTTCGGGGATCGTGTCCTCCACCAATCCCGCTGGGGTTTGCACTTTCCCGCTGACACTCCAGTTGCGTTCCGGATACTTGCGGGGCACCGGCCCTGTCAGCCACGCGCCGGGAAAGATTTCTGCCGACTCCTCATGTTCGATGAACTTTCCGCCCGTCGCTTCGTATTCCTTCTTTAACGCGATCATACGTGGCTGTTGAAAAACTCCTTCTCTTAAAATCGACGAAAATAAAATCGCGTCAGGAAGCCCCAGGATCGATTTTCTCGGGTCGCCTAGACATTTTCTATCCCCCCAATTTTGGCTAATTGCGATGA
>JBAVAA010000366.1:0-1780 GCA_049585515.1 Terriglobales bacterium
GCATGGGGTGCCACTCCAAATACCACGGCAAAGCGAACCCACCCGTGTTGGCTGCTATGGAAGGGTCCGGCCAAGTCCTATTTGAACAAGGTAATATTCGGCTGGTTGCGTCTAACATCACTTCCGATCCGGAAACCGGCATCGGCAAGTGGAGCGATGACGCCATCGCCCGCGCCGTCCGCGAAGGCATCGCGGCTGACGGCACTGCGTTGTTTCCGGTCATGCCCTACGATCACTTCCGCGACTTGTCTGACGAAGACCTGGCTTCTATCGTGGTCTTTCTCCGCAGCCTGCCGGCGGCGCACAGCAATCTGCCTCCCAACAAAATTCCGTTTCTGTTCGCCCGCCTCATTCAGGCGGTGCCGAAGCCGGTGATCCGAACAGTGCCGGAGCCGGACCGATCCACGCCCGCCAAGTACGGCGCGTACCTGGTCAAGATGGCGACATGCAGTGACTGCCACACGCCACTCAATTCGAAGTTTCAGCCCATACCGGGAATGGCGATGGCAGGCGGAAACCCGATGGGAGAGGGGGTGAACTCAGCTAACATCACGCCAGATCCCTCCGGCATCAGTTATTACGACGAGGCACTATTCGTCCAAACCATGCGGACCGGCTCAGTGGGCGCCCGACCCCTGAATTCGGCCATGCTCTGGTGGATCTTTCGCAACATGACGGACGATGACCTGAAATCGATATTCGCTTACCTCCGCACTCTTAAGCCGGTGCATCACCTCGTGGACAACACCGAGAAGCCCACGAAGTGCAAACTCTGCGGCCAGAAACACGGGTTGGGAGATCACAACTAGGGAATTCCTTCATGTCCTTGAGGATGGCTCGCTGCACATCGTCGGCAGCACAGCAGGTTATTCCCCGCGCCCCGTTTGATAAGAATTGGGCGGATCGCGAGGGGCACGTTCGTGCACATCGTTGGCAACAGTTTCTCGACAGAATGGCTGGTAAAGAAATGGGCGTGCCCCAAAGACAGGAGCGTTCGGGCGTCATTCCGGACGGGACAAATTTCTTCCCTTGGTAGTTGGCATAATAACCCCGTGAGTGTTGAAAAACTCTGTCGTTGAGGCGATCTTTTGAGGCTGATGGAAGTGCTGCCGAGCACTTCTTTAGTTTGTCTAACTGGTGAGAGGGAGCGGTGTGGTCGGCTGGTTGAGGTATCGCACTAACCGCTTGATGTTCTGTAAGGCCGCTGCCAGAAAGAACTGTTGCGGCACGAACTTCAATCTCCGCAGGCGCAAGCGTCGCAGTCCGATTCGATTCTTCAGTTCGGCAGACAGAGCTTCCACTTTCTTCCTTTGCCGCTGTGCCCTGGCAAACTCCGGTGTCTTCGCTAACTCCCGGGCGCGTTGCCGCGCCGGTTCGTGCTGGTGGATGAGCACGATAGTTGTAATCAGCGTCAACCCGGTCAACGAGTGCTATGGGAAAAAAATGAGAGTGAATTAGCCTCCCGAGGCTTTACGTTCCAGAAAGGCCAGTAGGTTGTTGATGCTAACGCCAGATTCGAGCATCTCGACCATCTCCTTCGCGCTTACACCAACCAGATCACCGTACTGTATGAGTTTTTCCATGGCATACTGCAAAAGGATGTCGTCCTGCTTGACAGTATCATCCTTAGAATCTTTTGGGTCTGGCTCCATGACCAATTCTCACTTGGTTTGGCACTATTTCAGATCCAAGGACGCGGGGCAGTGACGGAAATCACAATCTCCAAGCGTTGATGAAATAGACGAAATGGTTAAGGAAAGTGCGCTAGGGGATAGACCAC
>JBAVAA010000367.1:0-2287 GCA_049585515.1 Terriglobales bacterium
GATTCAGCACGAAGTCTTCGCAAAGCCCAGGGCCTGGCGAACTTGCTCTGACGCCATCCACCATCAGCTTCGGGAACGTACCGATTGGAACCCGCCAGACTCATTCTGGCTCTCTTACCAATGCCGGCGGATCGAGCATCACAGTCAAACAAGTAACTGTCAATGGTACCGGGTACAGCGTCAGCGGCCTGGCTATGCCATTGACTTTGGCGGTTGGGCAAAGCGCCAGTTTCAGCGTCTTTTTCGCCCCCTCTAGTACGGGCGGTACCAACGCCAATATAACGTTTAATACTGACGCCAGTGCTGCGGCTCTCACGCTTTCCGGGATGGGGGTTGCGCCAGGAGACCTGGCCACCAGTCCAACCAGTATCGGTTTCAGCAACGTGCAGCTCGGCAGCCCGTTGTCTCAAGCGGAGACGTTGAAAAACACGGGCAGCGCGGATCTGACCGTCACCGCCGCGACAGTTTCGGGGCCGGGTTTCAGTTATACCGGATTGACCTTGCCGCTGACTCTGACGCCAAATCAGGCTTCGACTTTTGGGGTTAGCTTTACACCTGCGACTGCCGGCGCCAGCAGTGGCAGTTTATCGCTAACCATCAGCGGATTGACATCGCCGGTTGACGTCGCGTTGTCCGGGACCGGAGTAGCTCCTGCAACGCAAACTGCGCTTCCCGCAAGTCTCACGTTCACGAACGTGCAAGTGGGCCAGAGTTCGACGCAAACGGAAACGGTGACCAACACGGGCGGATCGAGTGCCCAAATCTCTCAGGTGGCAGCCAGCGGAACAGGGTTCAGCATTTCGGGAATTTCAACCCCTGTGACGCTGACACCGGGGCAAAGCACGTCGTTCAACGTGGCGTTTACGCCGCATTCGGCCGGAAACTTCAGCGGAAGTGTGTCCGTGACCTCGAATGCTTCGAACCCGAATTTAAATGTGTCTTTGACGGGATCGGCGGTCGCGGCGGCGCAGGGAACGTTAACTGTGACGAATCCAATCGGCGTGGGGAGCGTGGTCGATGGGCTGAGTGGCACGCAAACCGCAACCTTGACGGCTACCGGCGGGGACGTCTTGGTTTCTTCGGTCAGCCTGGGCGGCACAGACCCGGGAGAGTTTTCTATCAGCGGTCTTTCGTTTCCGATAACCGTCACTACGAGTCAGCCCGTATCCTTTACCGTGACGTTTACCCCTTCTGCCACTGGCGCTGCCTCGGCGGGTGCTGCATTCGCCAGCAATTCCTCCAACTCGCCAACCGTAACGACTCTGACCGGCACCGGCACCTCGGCTCCAGTGCACTCGGTCCAATTGTCGTGGATTGTCGGCCCGAGCCAGACCATCACCAGCTACAACGTCTATCGTGCCATTTACGGGCTTAGTTCTTGCGGTTCCTACACGGTTATCGGTTCCACGTCGGGTTCGATCACGACGTACACCGACGCTGTGGTTAGCGATGGCACCATTTACTGCTATGCAACGACTGCCGTAGATTCGACAGGTGAAAGCGCATTCTCCAATGTTGTTCAGGCCACGATTCCGCCACCCTAGGGCGAACCATGCCTTGAGAGAATTGAGAGAACCACAGACATGCCGACTGGAGCAGAGAAAATTATTCCGGAATGACCACGGCCTCCTTCTTCTGGACCTTGCGCAGGAAGTCCTCACCGGTCCCAATGTGTTGATTTACAAGTCGGGATGGAGTATGGGCGAGCCACTCCGCGAGCGAGATATCTTGATACTCCGGGGTGGGGAAAACCTCGAGGAACACCAGATCCGTATCGCCAAGGTTCTCAATGTAATGCGGCATTGATTTCTCGACGTAACCCACGTCGCCCTCATGAAAGTCCATCGTGCGCGCATGTCCGCCGGCGGAAAACACCGTCATTCGTCCTGTTCCCGTCACATAGTACTGCCACTCATCTTCATTTGGGTGCCAGTGAAGTTCGCGCAAGCCGCCAGGCTTCAAGGTAACAATCGCGGCGGCGATATTGGTGGCGGGAAAGTTTTTCCGGTCAACGATCTTTACGCTCCCGCCGGCGCTTACCTTGGTGGGCTGCATTTTACTGGCAAAAAATGCGAAGGTATTTGGCACAGGCCCAGTGCCTTCATAGACCTCTTTTTGTTCTTCCGCGAGCGGGCGGGGCAGATCGCGCGGGAAGATAAACAGCTCATGAGGGGGTACGTTCTTGAAGGTCGACTCCGGGACATTGAAGTTTTTTGCCAGAACTTCCTTGGGTGTGTGATGCATCCAGTCTGTCAAAAGGAAAGTTTCGAATTCGTTGAAGTTACCG
>JBAVAA010000368.1:0-7156 GCA_049585515.1 Terriglobales bacterium
GAATAAATCGTTCGAACGGAGGAAAACACTTCATGGCAACCAAGAAGAAAGCCGCCAAGAAAAAGAAACACTAAGCGGACCGATGCTCGTTTCAGAAGTTCCCCCAAAGCCTCTCAAGGGAAGCACCTCTTGAGAGGCTTTTCCAGTTGTGAAAGTGACAGGGATGATTGCCGGCTCGCCGCGTCTCGGGGGCGCAGGCCAAGATGGGGGGAAGCCCCGTCTCTACAGCGACTGTCTCAGCGGGTGTATTGATTTCTCTTCTTGTCTTCGTGCCGTTCGATGCCTAACTGGATCAGGCGATCGATTAATTCGGGATAGGCGACTCCCGACGCTGCCCACATTTTCGGATACATGCTGATTGCGGTAAACCCGGGCATGGTATTGATCTCATTAACGAAAATTTTTCTGGATTTGGGGTCCATCAGAAAATCGACGCGTGCCAGGCCGGTGCAATCGACCGCTTGAAAGGCCGCGACCGCTAGCCTCTGAACCGTTTTCATCTCGGCTTTTGTTAGCTTTGCCGGGATGACGGCTTCGGAGCCTTCGACAAGGTATTTGGCTTCGTAGTCGTAGAACTCTTTGCAGGGAACGATCTCTCCGGCTATCGACGCTTTCGGATCGTCGTTGCCGAGCACCGCACATTCGATCTCGCGAGCCTTGTTTTTTCTCCCGCCCACACCTTCCTCGATCACGATCTTGCGATCGAACTTCGCCGCTTCTGCGATGGCAGGACCGAGTTCCTTGCGATCATGCGCCTTCGAGATTCCTACCGACGATCCAAGATTTGCCGGTTTTACGAATACGGGATACTTCAGCTTGCTCTCCACCGCGTTCTGCACTTTCTTCGGCTCGCGCTCGAATTGGCTGCGCAACACGGTCACGTGCTTTACGATGGGCAATCCGGCGGCGCGGAACAAAGACTTCATGATGTCTTTGTCCATGCCCGCGGACGAACCGAGGACTCCTGCACCCACATAGGCGATGTCGGCGAGTTCCAGCAAGCCCTGGATGGTGCCATCCTCGCCGAAGGTTCCGTGCAGCACGGGGAAGATGACATCGACGTTAATGGCGCGGTCGGAAGCGCGCCTCAGATTGGCGTCGGTTTGAAACGGGGAAAGGCCAGCATCGCGGTGCGCCGGCTCCGGAGGAACGATCACTGACTCGCCGGTGGCCAATACCGCCGCGCCCGGCGTGGCTTCCGGATCGCCCGCCCGAAGTTGCGTCGCCTGTGGGGCGCGGGCGCCCTCGCCTTGTTCGCAGCCTTCTTTGTTCTTGCCTTTCAACAATCTCTCGGCATGTTCCGCTGTGAGCCAGCGGCCGTCTTTGGTGATGCCGATGGGAACTACTTCATATTTCGTTTTATCAATCGCATTCAGAACGGACGCTGCCGACAGCAACGACACTTCATGCTCGCCACTGCGTCCGCCAAAAAGGATCCCAACTCTAAGTTTAGCCATGACGTTTCAGTCTGGCGCTCGGCATGGTTTCAGTCAATCGCAGCGTTGGTTCAGATGGTAGATCACTTTGAAGGTGCGCGCCGCTGCGGTTGCCCCAGGGGCTAAAAAGTTTGCTGAAAAACTCGCTTTCGTCGGCACAGCCCCTAAAGGGGCTTTGAAAATCAAAGCCGCTTCCGGCATCGCCAAAGCGATGCCCTGATACGAAACTTATGTTCAGCAAACTGTATTTTCAGCAAACTGTAAAGCTCATATTCATTGTGCACGACGTACGGCGCGGCTTAAAGCCGCGCCCTTTCAAAGCGAAGCACTACTGCCGGCTTCTCAATGCCAAAGTTGTATCCACCGACTGAGGCGGCGGTTCTTTGAGCCGGTCCTCGATATGCTTCTGGATGAGTTCCCACTCCGAGCGCAGGGTCATTTCCCTGATGGCGAACTTGGATTCTTTTCGAGCGTCATCCACGCGCACTGCCAATTCTTTGTTCTGCAGACGGAAATCGATGACTTCCGCCAGCGGCACCAGTTGATTCGAAGACTTGCCCACGATCAGGTACACGACCTTGTCGGTCACCAGGGTATATTCGGGGCAGTCTTCGTCGACCGCAGCGGCTTGTGGTGGCCCGAACTGGTTCATGAAACCTCGATGCGTGAGCGTGCAGTCGCCCATGTGCATTCGAACCACGGTTCCATGTTGATAGGCGCCAATGGGCGGCGCGGCCGAGGCAATGGAAACGCCCGCCACTGTGCATGCTAGCGTCAAGAGCAATCTGTTTTTCATAAGTCTCCCTGTCATCAGTTCTTCACTGAACAACAATCATTGACCGCTGGGTTCGTACTCGTAACCATTCCGGCTATGGAAGGCGAGGTTGAGGTTGTGAGTCGGCAAGATACGCAGAGAATGAAATCCGGCTTCATGGGTTGGCAGATCGTAAGTCACCAGATAAGAAGCACGCAGGTCTTCGAGGACAGCGTTCAGTACCTCGGCGGCATCGGGCTGGGAAAATCTTGTGGAAAGCGAGAAATAGCGACCCCCGGTTGCGCCAGAAAGGCGGCGCAGAAGACCACCGCCCGAATTTAAATTTTCCAATTCCCCGGTGGCCATCTCCCCCATATCAACGCAGTAAACCCTGGCACCCGCATGCTGCACTGCCTGGAGCGCCTCGCGCGCAGAATGCTGGCTGATGGTGTCATAACCATCCGAGAACAGAATCAGGACTGGACGAACGCCGTCGTGGACTCGGTCGCGGCGATGTTGCGAGACGAGATCGGCTCCGAAGATCAGTGCGTCGAACAGCGGCGTCGACTCGCCGCTCTTCGTTGTCGAGAACTTCGCCGTCAAGAGCTTCGCCGCAGAATCTGAGGTGCGGCAACCGCTGGTACAGAGGATGGCGGGCGTGGATCCGCGGAAACTTCCCCCCGTTTGTTCCACCATTCCGCCAAAAGACACAACGGAAATGTTGTCATCGGGAATCGACGGCTCGTTTGCCACGATACGCAGCACATCGCCTACGGCGACTCGAATGCGCGACGCTACAGATTCGCTCATGTCGACCAGCACAACCACGTCCAGCGAGGTTTCATCGGAATGCGTGAAGCTCCGAAAATTGCGCACCACCCGTTCGTTGTCGACTATCGCGAAGTCCGACTTGGTCAGAGATTCCACGGGATGATTGTTCTCGCCGGTGGCGAAGAAGGTGACCCGAACTTCAGAAACCGCGCTGCGGTACGTTGGCGCGCCGGAGAGATCGCCGGTGGTCCCGTCAACAACTTGCGCAAATGAAGCGCACGCGGAGAGAAAGACAAAGACAAGGGGAAGCGCCGACCAATTGTGCCAGGGCGTTAGCATCGCGGTTTCATCACCCCATCGGCGAACGCCGTGACACTCCTCAATTACCGTGGTTACCTTGGGAGGTGACCACAGGGTTGGTTGCTAGCTCCCAAATCCTGGTTGCTAGCTCCTTAAATAGATATGTGTTAACCGGCACCCAAAAAAACGGAGGGATTAGAAACTTTCGGAGATCATGCCGGGGCGGAGGATTTTTGTAAACGGCACCGAGGTGTCACCAAAGCTATGACACAAAAGTGCGACGCGCAAACAGGATGAATCGCGGCTGCGCCTACGACCGGTTCGACGTGCACATTTTTTAGACGAGCATTGCTTGACACTGTGGGGAAACGGGTGTGAAATTGGTCGGAACTTCGAAGGCCGGTTTTCGGCGCTCCCCCATTCGCCGGGCCCGACAAGATTTCGTCGAAGAAACCCATGCGCGGATCGAGGGCTCGATTCGCCGAGTACTGGATTGCCGGATATTAAAGATGAATTGGCCAATCCGCGCGTCTCTCCACGGTGGCGGAAAACAGCTTCGTATCTCACAGGAGTGGCTATGAATTCGAGCAAGGTAGAAAAGAACGTCCTGCGGAAATGGCCGGTATTGCTGGTCGCGGTCATCGTTCTGGTGGCCGCGTTTGCTTCGGCGCAGAATAAGAAACCGAGCGCGCCTGCGCCCCACGCCTCCGCTCCGAGTAAGCCAGCGAGCGCGCCGCACTCGGCTCCCAATCAGCACCCCGGCGGAAACGCCAACAGCGCGCGAACTGGAGGGCCCGGCGGCGCAAATACCCATGGAGCGAGCGGACAAACCGGCCGGACCGGAATGGCAGGCTCCAGCCACGGGACCGGCGGAGCCAATGCAAGTAGTCGTGGAGCAGGCGGAGCGAATGCCAATAAGGGCGCTATGGGGGGAAATAAAGCCGGACAGATGGGCGGCAATAAAGCCGGGCAAGGTGCCGGGAACAGATCCGGCCAAGGTGCGGGGAACAGATCCGCGCAGGGTGCGGGCAACAGATCCGGGCAAATGGGTGGAAACAAAGCCGGGCAGACAGCTGGCAACAGAGGCGGAAATGCCGGAGCGAACGCCAGCCGACATCAGCCCGCAGGGAGCAAGACTGTTGCCATGAAGGGTGGCGGCCACGCCACATTCCGTAAGGACGGCCATGTTCGTACCATCCAGTCTCACGGCATGACGATCAATCACGGGATGCGTGGCGGCCGGCGAATTGAGGGGATGCACAATGGGCGGCGAGTGGTGAGTTACGGAAGGCACGGAGGATATAGCCAGCGCGCCTACTATCGCCACGGAGGCCGGGAGTATTCCCAGCGCACTTATTATCGGGGCGGACACTACTACGCATACGGATATCGCAATTACTACTATGGAGGCCATCCATATTACGGTTACGCGCCCGCCTACTACTACGGCCCCGCCTATTATGGATGGGCTTATAATCCGTGGCCGGCGCCGGTTGTCTACGGATGGGGATGGGGCGGAGCGCCCTGGTATGGCTACTATGGTCCTTATTTCGCGCCGTATCCGGTGTATCCGACGGCTGCATTCTGGCTGACGGATTATTTGCTCGCGGCAAGCTTGCAAGCGGCCTATGCGGCGCAGCAGGACGCGGCCGAGAACAACGGAGAACTCGTTCCTCCAGCGATTCAGAACGCGACAGCGGATGAAATCGCCGCACTGTGGTCGACCGATCCGCTGGTGGCTGCGAAACTCCAAGCTATCTATGGCGCTTATATGCTGGGTGGTGGAGCTCCGCCAGCGTCCGGTGCAACCCAACTCAGTCCGGACGTGAAGAAGGCAATCTCGGAAGAGATGAAAAACGAGATTGCAGCGGAAAAAGAGGCGGCGGCAAGCGGCCAGAAGGACGCTGCTCCGAGCGGAGACCAGGTGCCGGCCGCGCTTGACCCGAAGATCCGCATTTTTGTCGTATCCGACGATGAGGATCTGACGACGTCGGACGGCACGGAATGCGCCCTTACTGCGGGCGATGTGGTCTATCGCACCGGCGACAAACCGGACGACGACAACATGGTGGACGCCACCGTAAAGAGCAGCAAGAAAGATGAATGTGCGGTTGGGGCTACGGTCGGAGTATCCACCGACGACTTGCAGGAGATGCACAATCAACTGCGGATTCAGATGGATGCCGGGCTTAAGGAGTTGGCCGAGAAGCAGGGAAAGAACGGCTTACCGGCTGCTCCCGATACCAAAACGCAGGCTGGGGAAGTTCCGCCCCCCTCGCCAGACACGAGTGTGAGTAAAGATCTGGATCAGCAACAAAAGGATGCCGATCAGGCGGAGGCGGAAGCCAAGCAGTCGCAGTGAAGCCGCGTTCCATAGAGACGGGGCTTGCCCCGTCTCGCTTTTCGCCCGAGATCATTCGCGACTGTAGGGACGTAGCAAGTCGCGTCTCTGCGGGAAATCAAGCAGCAGATCGATCAAGCAGCGGTTCACAGGAGGAAGGTTGCAATGCGGCAGAAAATCGAGATGCCCGTCCGGATTGTCGCTTTGATCGCTGTCGTGAGCATTGTTGTCCTTACGGCCGGTTCGGTCCTGGCGCAAGCTCCGGCGGTTCCGCTGGAGGACCAACTCAAAGCGCAATATACGCTGGTGAAGATGGGCGCCGATTCCGGCGGAGCTGCCGTAGTGGAGCAGGGCACGATCCTGGTGATCAAAAAAGGTGGGATTCTCAGCGTGCCGTATGGCGATCAGCCCGTCGCGACCAAATACCAGGACGGAACGGTGCACTCTCCCAACGCCTTGATGATGGGGGCCAGAGGCGGGCTCATGGGGAAGTTTGGCAAGCAGCAAACGACTCAGTTGTTCCAAGTAGGAACAAAAGTATATCCCGCCAGGATCGCCGTGAATTTGCCCAAGGATCAGGTGACTATCGGCGTGGTCGCTTGCGACTCGTGTAATAACGTCAGTCCGACTACGTTCTACAAGGCCGACGTGGTTTTCCAGTTCGCCAAGGGATCGCTGGCCAATGCCAACCCGTCAGAGATAGAAGATACGATCTCCGGGCTGCTCGCGTTGGATGATAGCGCCGATCAGGGAGGCGGGCAGCAGGGGGGTGACAATGGCAATAACAACGCTCAGCAAGGCGGCAATCAGGGCGGAGGACAAACACAGCAACAACAGGCTCCGCCGCCTGAGCCTGCGCAGATTGAAAAAGGACAGACCCCCGAGCAAGTAAAAGCCGCGATCGGCAACCCGGACAAGATCGTCAATCTTGGCGCCAAGCAAATTTACGTTTACAAGGACATCAAGGTCACTTTCATTAACGGGAAAGTGTCGGATGTGCAGTGAGTGAAGATGTGCGGTGAGTGAAGGACAGCAGGTCCTTCGCTCGCTCAGGATGACAAGCTACAGAGGGGATTAGCAGTTTCTACAGAATCTTCTTCCCAAAGGCCGACAGCGCCAGCTCTACCGCCAAATCGGCGGTCTGGTTGTGCTCATCGATGACCGGATTTACTTCTACAATTTCAAAGCTCAACATGCGGCCATGGTCGGCAATGATTTCCATGGCCAGGTGAGCCTCGCGATAGGTTGCGCCGCCGGAGACCGGAGTGCCGACGCCGGGGGCGTCCTCGGGGTCAACCCAATCCATGTCGAGCGAGACGTGATAGCCGGCGGTGCCGTGTCCGGCCATGCGGAGCGCCTCCTCCATAACGGCGCGCATGCCGCGTTCGTCGATGTCGCGCATGGTGAAGACCTGGACTCCGGATTTACGGATGTTTTCCTTTTCAAAGCTGTCCACATCGCGGATGCCGATGAGGACGCAATTTTCCGGCCGCACTTTGGGCGTGAAGTCGTAGATTTTTCCAAGTTCAAAGGGAGGAAGGCCCATGATGGAGG
>JBAVAA010000369.1:0-2465 GCA_049585515.1 Terriglobales bacterium
GAGAAATAGCGACGCCCATCCGCGCCATACTCCGAGCCCGCCCCAATATTGAGGTATTGCTGGAAGAGGTCGTTGATTTCAAGCTGGAACAGAAGCAAGTAATCACCAAGGACCAGACGCTCGATTACGACTTCCTGGTCATAGCCTCCGGAGCGACCCATGCCTACTTTGGCCACGAAGAATGGGAGCCGCTAGCCCCCGGCCTGAAGACAATAGAAGACGCCCTGGAAATCCGCCGCCGCGTTCTGCTCGCCTTCGAACTCGCCGAACGCCAGGAAAACGAGCGCCAAAAAGAAGAGCGTCAGAAAAACGAGACTCAGACCAGCGCCGACACGTCTCCACTGCAGTTCGTGGTCGTCGGCGCCGGCCCCACCGGCGTCGAACTCGCCGGAACCCTGGCCGAAATCGCGCACCACGCCATGAACCACGAGTTTCGCCATATCGACCCGCGCCAGAGCCGCATATTACTGATCGAAGGCGGACCCCGCGTCCTGCCCGCCTACTCCCAGGAACTCTCCCGCAAAGCTGAAGCGCAACTGCGGCGTCTTGGCGTTGAGGTCCAAACCTCCCGCATGGTCACCGGCATCGAGCCGGGCGCGGTGTGGGTCGGAAGCGAAAAGATTCCATCGCCCGTGGTCCTATGGGCAGCCGGTGTGGCCGCTTCGCCGCTGGGCCGAAAGTTGGGAGTGCCCATCGACCGCGCTGGCCGCGTGTTAGTCCAACCCGACCTCAGCATCCCCCGCCATCCCGAAGTTTTTGTGATTGGAGACCTCGCCGCGCTAAAAGACGAGAACGGCAGACTGCTCCCCGGAGTCGCGCAGGTCGCCATCCAGCAAGGGAAATGGGTTGCCGAAACCATCGCCCGCGATCTGGAGAATCAGCCGCGCCGCAATTTCCATTATCACGACAGAGGAAGTCTAGCGACGATCGGCCGAGCCGCCGCCGTCGCCCAGTTCGGCAAATTCGAGATGTCCGGCTATTTCGCCTGGCTGGCGTGGCTGTTCATCCACATTCTGTTTCTCGTCGGTTTCCGCAATCGCCTGCTGGTAATGGTCCAGTGGGCCTGGTCCTATCTAACCTATGAACGCGGCGCCCGCCTCATCACTGGCAGCGACGAACTCCCCGGCTGGATCGACCCTCAACTCGAAGCCGCAGAAGCCACAAGGAAAGAAGCCGTAAAGAAAAATGAACTCGCCGACCCCCATCTTTCCGAGCCCAACGCCCCCGCAGCCCGCCGAACGGCGTGACGGACCGCGGAAAAACTCTGACTTCTCAACGGATGGGAAGGGCACGAGTTTCACTCGTGCCGTAAAGTCGCTCAAAATGTGTCCGCGCTTTAGCGCCTGAGGTACGTCTTTTGCGTGCGCACTTACTTCCTCGGCAAACGGGGCACGCCGCCCGCTGAAAAATTCCTTCTTCCGCAAGCCGGTGAGGCGACATCGCCGGCCCCGATATAATGAACCTGTGGTGAAATACGCCGCTTTCGTCGTCTGTGTAGTTGCGCTTTTCTGCCCCGCGTTGCATGGTCAGGAATCCTCACCTGCTCATGCCACGCTCGGCCAAACCACGCTCGGCCGGACCATGGTCGCGATTCCCTTCGAAAACACCTCTCCAACTCCCGGCCTGGAATGGCTAGGCGAATCCTTCTTCGAAGCCTTCCACCAGCAGCTCAATTCTCCCGTTCTCTACGTGGCCAGCCGCGACGAGCGCCTGCGCGCCTACGACCGCCAAGGCATTCCCGCTGCTGTTCATGCATCGCGCGCCACTCTTTACCGCCTCGCCGAGCAAATGGATGTGGACTACGCCGTCCTCGGCTCTTACACCTACGACGGAGCGCGCCTCACTGCCAACGCCCAGTTGCTCGACATGCGCGGACAGAAACTCCTGCCCGCCGTCACCGAGTCCGCGCCACTAGCCGATCTCGGCAGCCTGCAATCGGCGCTGGCCTGGGATCTGCTTCACACAATCCGCGCCGACTTCGCGGTTCCCAAAGACAAGTACATCGCCAGCGTCGCTCCCGTCCGCCTCGACGCACTCGAAAATTACGTGCGCGGCCTGCTGGCGACCGCAACAGAAGAAAAGCTGCAGCATTACCGCGAAGCCGTTCGCCTGAATCCGGATTTCGCCGAAGCCTGGCTGGAGCTGGGCAAGACCAACTATGCCCAACACGCCTACGAACCGGCAATCGCCGCGCTCAGCCAAGTCCCGCATTCTTCTGCCGTCGCGCGCGAAGCAAATTTCTATCTCGGTCTCGCCGCCTATGCTCATGGAGACTTCGCGAAATCCGAAGCCGCGTTCGAGTTCGTGGCCGCCCGCTTGCCCCTGGCCGAGGTTTACAACAATCTTGGAGTGGTCGCCGACCGCCGCCCGCACAACTCGAAAAAGGCAGCCGACTATTTCCAAAGGGCGATTCAGAACGATCCCCGCGACCCCGACTATCACTTCAATCTCGGAGTCGCTCTAGC
>JBAVAA010000370.1:0-3457 GCA_049585515.1 Terriglobales bacterium
GTTCAAGATACTGGTCAGTGAAGTCCTGACACCGCATGCCAGCGCCATTCTGCTCGATCCCGAGTGGGGGCTGCCGGCGGCAAAGCGGCGCGCCAAAAATGCCGGCCTGCTTCTGGCTTATGAAAAGACGGGATACGACAAGACCGGACCGGGACGCCTCGGCGATCTGCTCAATCATTGGTCGGCTCGCCGGTTGAAAGAAGCGGGCGCGGATTGCGTCAAGATTCTGCTCTACTACACGCCGTTTGATCCGAAAGATGTGAACGATCAGAAGCATGCCTGGGTGGAGCGCATCGGCGATGAGTGCCGCGCCAATGACATTCCGTTTTTCCTGGAGTTTGTCGGTTACGAAGAAGGCGCCGACGAAAAGGGACTCGATTACGCGAAGAAAAAGCCGCAGATCGTAACCGAGAGCATGCGCGAGTTCAGCAAGCCGCGCTACGGCGTCGATGTGCTCAAGGTTGAGGTTCCTGTGAACATGAAATTCGTTGAGGGCGCGAAATCGTACGGCGGCCAAAAGGCGTACACCAAGAAAGAAGCCATCGATTATTTCCACCAGGCTGCAAGCGTTGCAACCAAGCCATTTATTTATCTTTCGGCGGGAGTCAGCAACGCGGAATTCAGCGAGACGCTTGAACTGGCGGGAGAATCCGGTGTGAAGTTCAACGGCGTCCTTTGTGGGCGCGCTACCTGGAAAGATGGCATCCCCATTTACGCCAAGCGTGGCGCCGATGCGTTCCGCAAGTGGCTGGAAACCGAAGGCGTGAAGAACATCAACAACGTCAACGGAAAATTGAAGGCCGCAACCTCGTGGTATTCGATTTACGAAGTGGAACCCGCGCTGGCGCACGTGTAAAAGAAGCGCTGATCCATGCCTGACCGCAAGACTGCTCTAATCACCGGCGCTTCATCCGGCATCGGATTGGAACTCGCCCGAATTTTTGCGCGCGAAGGCTACAACCTCGTTCTGGTCGCGCGCAGCGCCGACAAACTTCGCCAGCTCGCCTCTGAACTGGAGAAGGCGCATGGCGCGCACTCGTTGATTCTCGCTGCCGACCTGACCGAACCCGGTTCTCCCGCCTATGTGCTCGATCAGACAACGCGGGCAAACATGCCAGTGGACGTGCTCGTCAATAATGCAGGATTCGGACAGTACGGAATGTTCGCCGAGCTTGATCTGGAAGAATGCCTGCGCCAGATCCAACTGAACATTACGGCTCTCACCCACCTTACCCGCCTCTATCTTCCGGCAATGATTGAAAGAGGAAAGACGGAGAGGGGAAAGACCGAACGCGAGGGCGGGCGCATTCTGAATGTGGCATCCACCGCGGCGTTTCAGCCGGGACCGCTGATGGCTGTGTATTACGCAACCAAAGCTTACGTTCTGCACTTCTCCGAAGCCATTGCCAATGAACTGCAGGGAACGGGCGTTACCGTAACCTGCTTGTGCCCCGGTCCAACAGCCACCGAGTTCCAGGGACGCGCAAAGATGGAGGGTATTCGCCTGACAAAGTTTGGAACCATGGACGCCCGGACGGTTGCCGAGGATGGTTATCGCGCCCTGATGGATGGCAAGCCCGTTGTTATTTCGGGATTCAAGAATTGGCTGGTGGCGCAATCGGTTCGCTTCGCGCCCCGGCGAATGGTCGCCACGATCGCCAGAAAACTACAGGAAGAATAGCGGCTTATTCTTTTCGGCACGCCGAGACGCGGCAAGCCGCGTCTCTACACGACCGTTTCTTTCGGTTTGGCAGTGCGGCCTTCCAGTGCGGCCTGCACGCGACTGTGCTTCCGGCTGTAGGTGAAGTAGACGACCAAGCCGATAATCAGCCAGATAATCAGGCGAGCCCAGTTGATCCAGCCGAGTTTGTACATCATGTAGCCATTGAAAATGATGCCCATGACAGGCACAAACGGCACCCACGGTGTGCGGAAGGGCCGAGGCTGGCCCGGGTTCGTATGGCGCAGGGCCAGGATGGCGATGCAGACAATCACAAACGCCAGCAGCGTTCCGATGTTCACCATTTTTCCGATATCGTCGATCGGCGTCAGGCTGCCCACGATCGCCGCCAGCAGGCCGACGAGCATGGTGTTTTTCCATGGTGTGCGGAAACGCGGGTGGATATCCGCGAAGAACGTCTTGGGCAAAAGCCCGTCGTTGGCCATCGAATACAAGACTCGGGTCTGTCCCAGAAGCATGACGAGCATCACGCTGGTGAGGCCGGCCAGCGCTCCGAGAGTAATAATGTTGGAGGCACCGGTAAGGCCTCGGTCCAGGAAAGCCCGCGCAATGGGCGCTTCAATGTTGACCTCTCTCCAGGGCACCATTCCGGTGAGAACCGCGGCTACTGCGATATACAAAAAGGTGCAGACGAGCAGCGAAGCGATGATCCCAATGGGCAGATCGCGCTGCGGATTCTTCGCTTCCTGCGCGGTCGTGGAAACGGCATCGAAGCCGATATAGGCGAAGAATATGTAGGCCGCTCCAGCCCCGATTCCAGAGAACCCATAAGGCGCGAAAGTCGCCCAATCCGATCCCCAGTTAGCGGCGCTTACGTAGCGGATTCCCAGACCGATCACAAAAAGGACAACTCCGACTTTTATGGTAACTATAGTGGCGTTGAAGCGAGCGCTTTCCTTGATGCCAATCACCAGAATCGCTGTAATCACCAGAGCAATCACGAAGGCCGGCACGTTGACCCCGATTTCATATCCGAAGAGATGGGGCGCATTCAGCAGGTCGTGACCTTTCTGCAAAAGCTCTGGCGACTGAGCTGTCATGATGTCAGTCACTTTATTAAGGAAGGCCTGCGTGCCTGGCACCAGCGTGGAATCGGAGGCCAGCGCCATCTGGCGAGCGACTATCTTTTCCGCCGCACTGAGCCCGGTCCAGTGATCGTAGGCCAGCCACAGCGGCATCTTGACGTGGAAAATGTTAAGCAGCTCGATGAAGTGGTTCGACCAGCCAGACGATACCGTGCTCGCGCCCATGGCGTATTCGAGTGTGAGGTCCCAGCCGATGATCCAGGCAATGATTTCGCCTAGCGTTGCGTAGGCATAGGTATAGGCGCTGCCCGCCAATGGGATCATGGCGGCAAACTCGGCGTAGCACAGAGCCGCGAAAGTGCAACCTAGGCCGGAGAGCACGAAAGACAGCATCAGTCCCGGCCCGGCGTAGTGAGCCCCCAAACCGGAGAGCACGAAGATTCCTGCTCCGATCACCGCGCCGACGCCGAGCGCCGTCAACTGAAAAACGCCCAGCGTGCGTTTCAGGCTATGGGAGCCAGTCTCTCGCGCCTCCTCCAGTAGCAACTCCAGCGGCTTTTTCGCAAAGAGGTCAGTCATGAAGTGCGTTTCTCCTGTCAGTTTAAAACCCAACCGCCTGTGGCCAGCACAAAACCAGCGCCTAAAGGCGCATTTACAATGCTGCACTTACGGTATGCCTAAAGGCATACCC
>JBAVAA010000371.1:0-3649 GCA_049585515.1 Terriglobales bacterium
GTACAATCGCCGAGGAGAATCCCAAGCCGCGCCACGTCATGCCGTCCAACCCATCCATTGCCCAACGGGTGGGAATGACGACGGTGAGTCTTCGGAGCCACTCCGGAAAGACGAAGGTTGGCACCCAGGCGCCACCCAACATGACGAGAATTAGCGTGGCCATGATGGAGTAGCCGCGCGTGGCTTCGACGGTCTCGCCGAGCGCTGCGATCATGAGGCCGAAGGCGGCGGTCATCAAAGACAGCGCCGCGCATACTCCAATAAAGCCAGCGAAGCTGCCCAGGATACGGACACCAAATACAACCCGGGCAAAGCCGAAAACGACCAGCAAAATAAATCCTGCCATCACCGAAGTGCTTACCGCCCGGCTGCCCAGCAGCATCGCGCGGGAAAGCGGTGCGGCCCGAAGCCGCTGCCACAGCCCGCTCTGGCGGAGCACCAGCAGCGCGATTCCGACATCAAGACCCATGAACAGGATGAACTGAACGGCCATTCCTCCGAACGAATGGGCGTAGCCGTTGTATTTGACGTTGAGCCCGGATGTGATCGCTTCCTCCCGCGTTTCGAAGGGCATGGTTAGCCCGCCGGAGAGTTGTCCCTGTCCTGACGCACTCTGGCGGTCCCGTTGCTCATTTAATTGCTTGACGCTGTTCAGCAGGTCGCGCAAAATCTTCCGCTGTTCCGTCGAGAGTTGTGGATTGTTCTCCACTTGCTCCAGGGCCTCATTCACGTTTTCCCGCCCACTGTTGCCGGTGAAAGTCTCTTTGCTGACGGTCTGCATCACGGCGCCGCTCAAAATTCCCTTCACCATGCCCAGTTCGACGTTGTGGGATGGGTCAAAAAGGATGCCCAGTTCGGGCTTGTTCGCGCCTGTAAACAGCGCACGTCCCGCAGCGTTGCCAAAATCCTTGGGGATGACGATTGCTGCAACCACCTTGCCCTTGCGCACAGCCTCGCGCGCGGCGTCCAGCGTGGAAGGCTTTACGTCGAGGTTGTGATCGCCGGCCAGTTGGGCGAAGAGTCCGCGCGAGATGTCGCCATTGTCCTGGTCGATAACCAGCACCGGCACTTTGCTCGTCTCCGCGTTGCCTTTTTGCCCGCCGAACAGGTAGCCGAAAAATGAGCCCAATAAAATCGGAACCAATACCGCGACGATCACCGCTCTGCGGTCGTTGAAGAACAATTTCAGGTCTTTTCTCACCAGCGCGATGAACGGAATCATTTCGAGTCTCGAAGGCTCCTTCCGGTGAGAGTAAGAAAAACGGTCTCAAGATCGGGCTGTTCGCTGGAGACGTGATGATAGGAATGGCTGTTCTCCGCCAACCAGCGCAGAACAGCGGGCGCGCCGCGCGTCAGGTCATGGACCCCGACCCGTATCGTGCCTTCTTCCAGCGCAGCCGATTTCACCTCTGGAAGCGTCAGCATCTGCTCCGGCTTGAAACCATCCGCGCGGTCGAGATCGATGGCGATCACGTTGGTGACCGGCAATAGCTTGTGCAGTCCCTGCAGCGTGTCGTTGGCGATTATCTTTCCGTGATCGATGATTACGATGCGGTCGCAGAGGCGCTCGGCTTCTTCCATATAGTGGGTCGTATAAATGAGAGTCTTGCCGCGCTTCTTCAGCGTCTCCAGATTGTCGAAGATGGCGTTGCGGCTTTGCGGATCGACGCCAACCGTCGGCTCATCGAGCAGTAGAATCTGCGGATCGTGCAGCAGGGCCGCGGCCAGGTTCAGACGCCGTTTCATGCCTCCGCTGAAAGTTTTGACTTTGTCGCCGGCGCGGTCCGAGAGCGCGACCAGATGCAGAGCGTCATCGATGGCTTGCTTTGCCTTTGCGCCCGCGAGCGAGTATAGCGCCGCAAAAAAAGTCAGGTTGTCCCGAGCTGTTAGTTCGTCGTAGAGCGCCATCTCCTGCGGGACGACGCCGATCTTAAGCTTGACGGGGTCAGTATCGCTTTGTACGCGCTGGCCCTCGATCAGGACCTCGCCGGAATCCGGACGGAGCAAGCCCGCAATGATGGAGACCGTCGTCGTTTTGCCGGCGCCGTTCGGTCCAAGCAGACCGATGGTCTCGCCGCGATCCGCGCGAAAACTGACGCCGCTGACGGCCGTCAGCTTTCCGTAGCTTTTGGTCAGGGTGTTCACTTCCAGCATGGGTGGGAAGTTTACCACTGGCAGATTTCGCGATAGTCAATACACGCGGTCCGACGACCCGCAACTGAGATTCGGTATCAGGATACGTATCAGAATTGCCCGAGGCGTTGCGTTTACTGGCGCGGCTTGACCGGCATCGTCGGGGCTTTTTGTCCAAAGTCAATCGCGGTGAGGGTGCTGCCGGCATCCATTGAGAAACCTCCTCCGGTACCCAGCCGTAGAACCGGCTGGGGCGTCTCCTCGGGCTCTGCGATCGGTTGAACTTTCCTGCGGTGAACGCGCGTCCCGACCTCGATCGCCGCAAAAGAACGCGCACTTTGCCGACGGAGAAGGTAGCGGGCGAACACGGCCTCGCGGAGCTCGCGATGGAAGCGTCCACATTCCGAAGCCTCAAACCGGACTTCCTGCAGTTCGTCCCGGTGCATCCGATCTGGCATGGCGCGCTCGTTCGCGTGCAGTCTCTGAATCCGAGCGACAGCGCGGTCGATGACACGTGCAAGTTCGGCACCGAATTCCCGCGCGCGGTCTTTCTCCAGACGCTGCTTCGCCTTTGCCGCGGAAAACCACGTAGGGTTCCGATTCGCCTCCTGCGGCGGTTCAAGCCGAGTCACTTCGCAAAGATGAGCGGCAACTCCAAGCTCCGGGTCGCGAAGTCGGTCAGGCGACCGGCCAGTTTCGCGCCGGCGGCGGAAATAGCGGGCGAAGGGCAGTTCCTCCATCCGGCCATGAACGCCGGCTTCTTCAATCGCCTCAAGGGCGGCCGATTGGGCTTGCGTGAGGCCGGATTCGACGCCGCCTTTGGGAAAAATCCAGCGTCCGCCGCGGGTTTGAACCAGCAAAAATTCGATGCGGCGTTTGCCCACGCGATAACAAACGGCGGCGACCTCTTGCCGTTCTTTCGAACCCTGTTTCAAAGGTTCTTTCGGAAGCGGAGCCACTCGCAGAAACTTTACCGATAAATCGAATCCCATGGCAGTAGAGTGCCGCCGTGGACCGCTTCTGACTAGAGTAAAACTTGGTTCGGGCGGGGAGGAATCTTTCTACACACTTGCGCCGCCTGCATTGTTTTGGAGACAGTATCGGGAAGAACACGCGGCTGCCGGAGGCGGGACTGTGGATAATCTTTATTGCCTGCGCTGTAATCGGGAGCTTGAGGCCGGACAGAAGTCGGTCGCCGTCTATCTGTTCGCGCAGACGGTCGGAGTGAGGCCGCGCCAGAAATCTTCGGCGCAGCGCATCTGTTTCTGCCCGCAATGCTCGGTGTCGCTGGCCATGGGCCCATCGCCGGAAGGCGCGCTCAACCTCGCCGCCTGGCAGATGATCCGCGAGATCGTGGGTTCAGATCCGGCGCTTACCGAGGCCGCCTGGGAAAACCTGCACGGCATTGAACAAGGCTTGCTCCCAGCAACAGGAACCGATGGCGGCGCGCACCCAGCGCGCACCGGATCGTATCTGGAGTTCTGAACACGAGTTCTAAACACCCTACGTCTTGAAC
>JBAVAA010000372.1:0-5662 GCA_049585515.1 Terriglobales bacterium
CCGCCCTTCAACTCGATGCGAACGATCTTGAAACGCTCGGTCGGTGCGAGCGGCAAAGGCTCTTCGGTTGCAATTGGGACGTTTGCGGGCGCGCTCGCGCCTTTCTTTTGGAGACTCGCGCTGGGGAAATTCGTGTCGGTGTTCGAATCGATGTTGATGTAGAGCGAAGGGACGGTCGTGTGCGACTGAACTTTGGCGTGCGGTCCGGGGAGTTCGACCGTCTGCTTGGCGCCGGCCAGCGGATTGATTGCCGCGCGCAGAATATTCGACTTGGTGTTCTTTTCCACGTCGGCGCCCGACTGCTGCAGTTCGACTAACTGCGGCTGATTCTTGTAGGTTTCGAGAAGAAAGATGCCGCCTTCGTCGGGCAGGCGCAAACCGGGCGCAACCTCCGGAGAACGAGCTTGTTCCGCTTTGCGTTCGGACTCGAGTTCCTTGTCCAGCTCCACCGCCTCCGGAGCCGCCTTATTCAATTCGCGCCCTTGTTCGAATTTGCCCGTTGCGTCCCAGTCGATGAGCGAATTCGGGACTTCCTCCCATTCGCCTCGCTCGGCACTAAAGTAGCGGACGCGGTCGCCGTGCACCTCATACTTGGTGACGGACTGATAGGAGCCGTCTTTCAGGATCAGGCGGCGGGCTTGGGCGGGAGCGGGAGGCTGGGATAAACAAAAGGCGGAACACACGAGGATTGCCGCCGCGAGAAGTCCCGTTCTGCCGAAGAATGATTTCATGCCACGGACCATTATCGGCCATCATTATCGGCCGTTGTTAACACATTCGCACAAAACACAACTATAGGAACAGTGGATGCCGGAAGTGTGGAGCGCAAGATTGACACGGGCCTTTGGAGTGTCTACGCTCAATTGTATGGAAATTAGAATCACCCCGGATCTCGAAGCCAAACTGGCCCGCCTCGCTACGGAGCGGAGACAGGATACGCAGGCGCTCGTGCAGGAGGCGATCGAGAGATTCGTCGATTACGACGAGTGGTTCCTCCGCGAAGTGGAAACCGGATTGGCGGCGGCCGACCGGGGCGAATTGATTGACCATGAAGACATCGGGAAGTTGATTGACCGCCGGTATCCTGGCTGATGGGTATCCGATGGACGGAGCCGGCCGCGCGTGACCTCACCGGTATCTGCAACTACACACAAGACCACCATGGACCGAAGGCAGCCCGCAAATTGGCGTTGCGCATCTACGAAGCGATAGGCTCGCTCCCGCACTTCCCGTATCTTGGCCGTTTGGGACGTAAGGCAGGTACCCGCGAGCTGGTCATCGGGCAGCGGCATTTCCGATACGAGTTCCATGCAGTTCATGGCGGACACGATTGGAATCAGTGGGAAGAGCAATTACCTACCGTTTTTCAGAGCTTGTTAACGCACATTAGTTCGTCGGTTCGACCTGACGGCTGAGGGCTGACGGCTGAAAGCTGATTTCCACATTCCCTTCCCAAAGGACTTCTGGCATAATTGATCGTGCACCCCAACCTGCACAAATTCCAACCAAAACTTAAAGCGAGGAAGCGATGTCGGCCAAGTACATCTTTGTAACCGGCGGTGTGGTCTCATCACTAGGCAAAGGTTTAGCGGCGGCCTCCATCGGCTGCCTGCTCGAAAGCCGCGGCCTCAAAGTCAATCTGATGAAGTTCGATCCGTACCTGAACGTCGATCCGGGGACGATGTCGCCGTTTCAGCATGGCGAAGTTTTTGTGACCGACGATGGCGCTGAAACCGATCTCGACCTCGGCCACTACGAACGCTTCACGCACGCCAAGCTTTCTCGCGACAACAACTGGACCACCGGCCGTCTCTACGAGCAGATCATCGCCAAGGAGCGGCGCGGGGATTACCTGGGCAAGACGGTGCAGGTGATTCCGCACGTTACTAATGAGATCAAGGCGGCGGCGAAAAAAGTTGCCCAGGATGTGGACGTGGCGATCGTTGAAATCGGGGGCACAGTGGGCGACATCGAGTCGCTGCCGTTCATTGAAGCGATACGCCAGATGCGGCAGGAACTTGGCCGCGACAATACTTTATTCGTCCATGTGACGCTGGTCCCGTTTATCGCCGCGGCGCAGGAGTTGAAGACCAAGCCGACGCAGCACTCGGTCAAGGAATTGCTTAGCGTTGGAATTCAGCCGGATATTCTGCTCTGCCGTACCGACCGTTTTCTTTCCAAAGAGATCAAGTCGAAGATTGCGCTGTTCTGCAACGTCGAAGAAGAGGCGGTGATCACGGCCAAGGATGTCGCGTCCATTTATGAAGTGCCGGTGGTGTTCGCGCATGAAGAAGTGGACACGCTCGTCTTGCGACGTTTGAAGCTGGAGGCTAAAGATCGCGATCTTTCGAAGTGGAACGATCTGGTACACCGCGTCTACAACCCGAAAGATGTGGTCAGGATCGGCATTGTCGGAAAGTATGTGGAGTATGAAGACAGTTATAAGTCGCTGAAGGAAGCGCTGGTCCACGGCGCGCTGGCACACAACCTGAAGCTCGAACTGAACTGGATCGAGGCCGAGGGCCTGGAGTCCACTGACAAAACCGATAAGAGTTCCGAGCAAAGTTATGAAGCGCAACTGGAAGAGTACGACGGACTGCTGGTGCCCGGCGGATTTGGAAAGCGCGGCATCGAAGGGATGTTGCGGGCGATCCAGTACGCGCGCGAGAAGCATGTGCCTTACTTTGGAATCTGCCTGGGCATGCAGACGGCTTGCATTGAATTTGCCCGCAATGTCTGCGGGTTGGCGGATGCGAATTCGAGCGAGTTCGATCCGGCGACTCCGCATCGCGTGATCTACAAGCTGCGCGAGTTGCGCGGCGTGGAAGAACTCGGCGGCACCATGCGTCTGGGCGCATGGCCGTGCAAGATCGAGGCGGGGACGCTGGCTTACAAAGTTTACGGCCAGACCGAAATCAGCGAGCGTCACCGCCATCGTTACGAATTCAACCGCGAGTACGAAGAGCCGATGATGGCTTCCGGGCTGCGGTTTTCCGGTTCAACGCCGGACGGAACGTACGTCGAGATCATCGAAATTCCCGGCCATCCGTTCTTCATCGGTTGCCAGTTCCATCCGGAATTCAAATCGAAGCCGCTCGAGCCGCATCCGCTCTTTAAGGCGTTTATCGGAGCTTCGTACGAACACGGACAGAAAAAGAAAGAGCGGAAAGGCGCGGCGGAAGTGGAAATGTTTCTGCGCCCGGAAAAAGTGGCGAGAAGATAGACCAATTTGTAATAGGTAATTTGTGATTTGTAATTTAAGAACTTGCAGCTGGGTTCAGATTTCCATTACAAATTACCAATTACAAATCCCTTTGACTCTCTCCTTCCAAATCGACAACATCCGCATCGGCTCCGGCGACCTGTTCCTGATTGCCGGGCCGTGCGTGATTGAGAGTGAAGAGCACGCGCTGCGCATGGCGGAGATCGTCAAAGGCGTTGCGCGTTCGCTGAATTTTCCATTCATCTTCAAAGCGTCATACGACAAGGCGAACCGCACGTCGATCCGCAGCTTTCGCGGGCCGGGGATGAAGGAAGGCCTGCGTATTCTTAAGAAGGTTAAAGAGGAAGTGCACATTCCGGTGCTGACCGATGTGCATCAGCCGGCCGACGTGGCCGCCGTCGCCGAAGTTGTGGACGTGCTGCAGATCCCCGCATTTCTTTGCCGACAGACCGATCTCGTTGTGGCGGCGGCGCTGAGCGGGCGTCCGGTGAACATCAAGAAGGGACAGTTTGTCTCGCCCTGGGACATGAAGCACGCGATCGAGAAATGCCGCGAAGCCGGGAACAGCCAGGTATTCGTAACCGAGCGCGGATCGAGTTTCGGATACAACAATCTGGTCGTGGATATGCGCTCCCTGGCCATCATGCGCAAATTTGCGCCCGTGGTGTTTGACGCGACGCACTCGGTGCAACTGCCGTCGGCTTCGCACGGAGACGACGACCAGCCCGCCGTCAGCGGGGGCCAGCCGGAATTTATCCCGGTGCTGTCGCGCGCGGCCGTGGCGGCAGGAGTGGACGGCGTGTTCCTGGAAGTCCACGACAATCCGAAAGAAGCAAAAAGCGATGGCGCAAATGCGCTGGACACGCGCAATCTACGCGGCTTGCTGAAAGAGCTGCAAGCGGTGAAAAAGGCGCTGGATACGGCGCACGCGACGCCGTAGGAACTCGATGGTGGCGCAGATTCGCGGAGTATTCCGCCGCGCGTTTTGGTAGCGTTTCAGTCGCGAAGGGACGACCCAACTTAGCCCAGCGCTTTAGCGCTGGGTGGGGCGAAGAGAGCGATCAAGTCCCGGAGGGACGGCCCACCTTTATCCCAACACGTGCGCCGGATCGTAAGGAATGCCATATCGTTTAAGCAACTCCAGGAATTCTTCTTCGTAATTGCGTTTCTTGTGATGCTCTGGTTGGTTCTTGATATATTCGACCACTCCGGCCGTTTGCGATGCGCTCACGCTGAATGCTCCGTATCCCATCCTGCCAGGCGAAGCTCGTACCTGCCACGCCAGTGTCGTTGAGCCATTTTGAGGAGCAGCCTTTCAGAACTTGAACCGCCTTTGACAATGGCACTGACGGGGGCAGCGTGATCAAGGCGTGGCAATGATCTTCAGCTCCGCCGACTTTAAGTGCCTCGAATTTGTGATTGCGGGCGATGCCGGCGATGTAGGCCCAGAGTTTGGGCTGGAATTCTTCTCGAAGGCGCTTCTCTCGCTCTTTGGTGCTGAAGACCACGTGGATGCGCATGCTCGAATATGTGTGCGACATGGTGGTCCCTCCGGGACTCAATCCTGGCTTGGCTGCGTACCCAGCGCTGAAGCGCTGGGCTATGCTCGGTCGCCCCTTCGGGGCTGGGTTCTCATGGGTTGGGCTTCCGGCGATGATGATCCTGATCGATCCGACGGTTTTGATCGAGTGATTCTGACCGATGGTGACGACTGGCTCGGGGCATCACACTATCGAACCAATGCGACGAAAGCGGTGATGGCGATCACACCGCTCTTGTTCAATTATGGCTTTGTTGCCAATCGCGCGTCCCTGTTGTCATGCATTCGGCGTAAAGAGCCGGACTTCGCCCCGCTGGACAGCCCCAAGGGCGGCTGCCCCTACGTTATGTTTTTCTTGCCCTGATCGCTTCGCGGGATTCTTTATCGGCGGTTCTGCGGCGCTCGGTTTCTCTCTTATCCCAAAGCTGTTTGCCTTTGGCCAGGGCTAGCTCCACTTTGATTTTGCCATTCTTGAAATACATGCGGGTGGGGATCAGGGTCAGTCCCTTTTGCTGGGTCTTCCCGATGAGCTTGCGGACTTCTTCTTTGTGGACCAGAAGTTTGCGGGTGCGAAGGGAGGCATGATTCGCGTAGTTGCCATGGTCGTAGGGTCCGATGTGGCAGTTGAGCAGCCAGAGTTCGCCGTCCTTGATCAAGCCATAAGCATCTTTGAGGTTCACCGAGCCATGACGGACTGACTTTACTTCGGTTCCGGCCAGAACGACTCCGGCCTCGAATTTTTCAAGCAAGAAATAGTTATGGCCGGCGTTCCTATTTACGGCAGCATCCTTCTCCCCCGAAGCGGTGGGCTGGCGGCGAGGATTCTTCTCCCGATTGGACTGGGTTTGGTGACTTGTCTGCTTGGCCATGATGCTGAAAAGAAAGTAACACAGCGCAGG
>JBAVAA010000373.1:0-4216 GCA_049585515.1 Terriglobales bacterium
TCTCGGCGGATTGTTTTTTGGCTTCCTTTGGGTGAAATTCATGCCTTCTCGCGGAATGAGCTATGCGGCGTCCGAGCGTTATTTTGGCGTGCGAAATTCCTTTTATCGCTGGAAGCGGCGGCGGGCGGCGAGAAAATTCGAAGTCTATATGCGGGACCACGACCGCAAAGTGACCTTCGACGAGCACGGCAATTATGTGCCTCCGGAGGATAACGACAAGACGAATGGCGGATCGAAATCGGGATGGGTGAATTAGCCATCAGCCATCAGCCGTCAGCCATCAGGAAAACTTGTTCAGGTTGAGATCGAAGAAGTTGATCGCTCTTGAGAGGATTTCTTTTGGCAGGTCTTCCTTTCCCGCTTTCCCTTTGAAGCCTAGGTCATGACCTGCGGCTTCCACTTTCATTAATTCGGTTTTGGCCGGGGTTAGCCGCAGGGCTTGCATCATCTCTTCCACGCTGCCGAATGGGTCTCGCGTTCCCTGGACAAACAGGCTTGGCGTGCGCAGGTTGGGCAGATGTTGAATACGAAGCTGCTCCGGCTTGCGCGGCGGATGCAGAGGATAGGAGAGAAGTAACAGGCCGGAGACGAGTTCTGGTTCTTCGGCACAGAGCATCGTTGCCTGACGTCCGCCGTAGGAGTGGCCGCCTAGGAAAATCCGGCCGGCGATGCTCTTTCGCAGGGCTACAACCGCATTGTGCAGGCCTTCGCGATCGCGCTCCGCATTGCCTGGAAATGGCGGGCCGGTTCGCCGCTGCTGGCGGAAGGGTAAATCGCAACGCAGGACTACGAAACCATCTCCGGCGAAAGTTTCGCCGAGCGCCACCAGCAGCGGAGCGTTGCAATTCGTGCCCGCGCCGTGCGCCAGGATCAGGGCGTCGCCGTTGGGACTCGCGGGCGAATGCAGGAAGCCGCTCACCGCGGGGTCCAGTGAATCATTGGAGAATGCGCTCGCGAGTTGCATGAATAAGACCGGAGAAAACTAAAACAGGTCCTTCGCTGCGCTCAGGATGACAAGGGTTTGGAGTCCTCTCGCTGAGACGGAACCTTGGTGATGCAGCGTGGAAAGAGCATGGCATTGAATTCGGCGCCGATCAGCACCACCAGCGAGATCAGGTACATCCAGACGAGCAGCGCAATGCCCACCCCGAGCGATCCGTAAATGACACTGTAGTCGGCATAGTGCTGCAAATACCATCCCAGCAAGGCGGTCGAGAGCAACCACAGGGCGGTCGCAAGAACAGCGCCGGGCAGAACGCTATGCCAGGGCTGGGTGCGGGGCACGGCGTTGTGATAGATGAGCTGGATCACGGCAACGCTGGTCATAATCGCGATGGCCCAGCGCATCGCTCCCCACAACAACAGAATCAAAGGACCGAATTCGTGGCCGATGTTAAACAGAATCCGCGTCTCAATGCGACTGCCGAAGGCAACCAGGATGGTGGCAAAGGTCAGCGGCAGACCGGCCATCAGTACGAGAGAAGTCGCGATTACGCGCTCCTGGAGCAGTCCCCAGGTCTTGGGCAGCTGGTAGGCGCGGCGGAAACCATCCATCCAGGAAATGATGACGCCGGAGGCACTCCAAATCGTCAACAATGAGGTGGTGATGAGCAGGCCAACCGGCCGGCTCGTGCTGCCCCTCAGGTAGGCGAGTACCGTGGAACTGCCTGCGGGTAGGATGGTGCCGAGGGCGTAGGATATTTCGCGCAGATAAACCTGGCCGCGGCTAAGTGTGGCAAGAACGGCGCCAAGCACCAGTAGGGCAGGGAAAAAAGTGAACAGGGAGGAATAGGCGGAGGCTTTGGCAGTCCCGAAAGCGTCGTGTTCGAAGGCCCGCCAGATCGAGAGCCGGAACAGGCGCCAGAAGCGGCCGAGGGCCGGCGCCAGGATCAGCGCTCCGGGGAGCGGCTCCGGCTTGGGATTACTGTCCGGAGACGATCCGGTGATGCGCTGTGGCTCCAGTGCTAAAGACATTGGCTTCAACAAAATATCTTCCAATTCAGCGACATTCTATACCGACCGCGGAGTTGTTGACACTGCCTCCAACCTGCCGGACTGCACTCGGCTGTACGGGCAAAACCCCGTTACCACACGAGGTAAGAGACCGAGCCTACAAAAAGTAAGGGGCGACTTGCGTCGCCCCTTTATTATTGATCCGTCACTCTTACTCCGCGGCTAGTTCTTCGGTTTCGCCTTCGTGGCGCATGAGTTCTAGTGCGCGCTCGGCATCTTCGTAGGCCTGCGACACTTCCTCCTGCACCTTGCTGGCTGCCTCTTCCATCTCTGGAGAGAGCCGCACGTTGCGGTAGTATTCCATGCCGGTGCCGGCGGGAATCAAGCGGCCCACGATCACGTTCTCTTTCAGGCCGCGCAGATGATCGACCGCTCCCTGGATGGAAGCTTCGGTCAGCACGCGCGTTGTCTCCTGGAAAGAGGCAGCCGAGATGAACGAATCGGTGGAGAGCGATGCCTTGGTGATCCCGAGCAGCAACGGGCGTCCAGTGGCCGGTTTGCCACCGTTCGCAATCGCGCGCTCGTTCTCCTCGTGGAAGCGGAACTTGTCGATCTGCTGTTCCAGGAGGAACGGCGTATCGCCCACGTCTTCCACTTTGACCCAGCGCATCATCTGCCGGACGATCACCTCGATGTGTTTATCCGAAATGTTCACGCCCTGTAAGCGGTAGACTTCCTGGATTTCGTTCACCAGGTAAGACTGCAGCTCTTTTTCGCCGAGGACGGCCAGAATGTCGTGCGGGTTGAGCGGACCATCCATTAGAGGTTCGCCCGCTTTCACGCGCTCGCCTTCCTGCACGTTGATGTGGACGCCGCGCGGAACGGAATATTCCTTCTCCGTGCCGTTGTCGGCAGCCACATAGAGTTTGCGCTGTCCCTTGGCCACTTCGCCGAAGCGAACCGTGCCATCGATTTCGCTGATAACCGCCGTCTCCCGCGGCTTGCGGGCCTCGAACAATTCGACCACGCGCGGCAGACCGCCGGTGATGTCCTTGGTCTTGGTAGTTTCGCGCGGGATCTTGGCCAGCACGTCGCCCGGATATACCGTGTCGCCGTCCTGTACCATCAGGTGAGCTCGCGAAGGCATCAGATACCGCTTGCTCGCCTTGCCCTTGATGACGATCGCGGGCTGGCGTTTCTCATCGGGCGAATCCGCCACCACGTGACGCGACAGGCCGGTGACTTCATCGACCTCTTCGTGCAGCGTGATGCCTTCCTGCAGGTCCTTGAACTGCGCTGTCCCGCCAATCTCGGTGAGAATGGCGAAGGTATACGGATCCCACTCGACCAGTGCCTCGCCGAGCGCAACCGGACCTCCGTCGGCCACTTTCACCTTGGCGCCGTAGACGACCGCGTAACGTTCGCGTTCACGGCCTTTTTCGTCCACGACTGCGATCGAGCCCTGGCGATTCATGACGACCAAGTCGCCAGTCTTCGATTTAACGGTTTGCAAATTGACGAAGCGGACGGTGCCGTTGCTCTTGGCATCGAGACGCGACTGTTCCGAAACTCGCGATGCCGTGCCTCCGATGTGGAAGGTACGCATGGTGAGCTGTGTTCCAGGTTCGCCGATGGACTGCGCCGCGATCACGCCGGTGGCCTCGCCGAGTTCGACAAGACGTCCGGAAGCAAGGTTGCGTCCGTAGCACATTACGCAAACGCCGCGCTTCGATTCGCAGGTGAGCACCGAGCGAATCTTTACCCGCTCGATACCGGCCGCTTGAATCGCACCCGCCAGATCTTCGGTGATCTCGTGATTTACGTCGACAACGACCTGGCCTTCGTAGTCTTTTATTTTTTCGAGCGACACGCGGCCGACGATGCGGTCGCGCAGCGGTTCGATGATCTCGCCCGCTTCGACGATGCCGGAGACGAAGATTCCGTCGACCGTGCCGCAGTCGTATTCGCTGATGATCACATCTTGAGCCACGTCCACAAGACGCCGCGTCAGGTAGCCGGAGTCGGCGGTCTTGAGCGCCGTATCGGCCAATCCCTTGCGGGCGCCGTGCGTGGAAATGAAGTATTGCAGCACGGTCAAGCCTTCGCGGAAGTTCGAGGTGATGGGCGTTTCGATGACCTCGCCGGAGGGCTTGGCCATCAATCCGCGCATCCCGGAAAGCTGCCGGATCTGCTGCTTCGAACCGCGGGCGCCGGAATCGGCCATGATGTAGATGGGGTTGATCACGCCCTGCTTATCCTGCTC
>JBAVAA010000374.1:0-5912 GCA_049585515.1 Terriglobales bacterium
ATGCCCAGCTGGGCGGTCGCCATCTGCGGGGTCGGTGTTTCAGCATCGGTCGCGGTGACGGTGAAAGTGTCGGTGCCGACAAAGGTTCCAGTCGGTGTGCCTGAGATCACGCCGGTCGCGGCGTTCAAAGTCAGACCCGTCGGCAGGCTGCCGGTTGTGACGGACCAGGTGATAGGCGTGATGCCGCCGGAGGCAGTCAAAGTTTGATTGCTATAAGCGACATTGACGCTGCCGCCGGCCAGAGAAGTGGACGTGACCTTCAGCGTGGTGGCGGTGACGGTGATGCTCAGACTCGCCGACGCGGTCTTGTGGGTAGGCGATTGCGAGTCGGTTGCGGTGACGGTGAAAGTGTCGGTGCCGGTGACGTTGCCGCTGGGCGTGCCGGAGATCGCGCCGGTGGCAGCGTTCAAAGTCAATCCCGCAGGCAGGGTGCCGGTGGTGACAGACCAGGTGTAAGGCGAGACGCCGCCCGCGGCTGCAAGGGTCGCGCCGGCATATGCTGTGCCGATCACGCCTGCTGGCAGCGAGGTGGTGGTCACCGATAACGCCGGATTTACGACGATGGTCAAAGAGGAGCTGATAGCGGTCTTGGCGGTTGGGGTTTCGGAGTCGGTCACGGCAACAGTGAATGTCGCTGTGCCGGATGCAGTCGGTGTGCCCGAGATCGCCCCGGTCGCAGCATTCAAAGTCAATCCCGTCGGCAAGCTGCCGGTGGTGACAGCCCACGAGTAAGGCGTGATGCCGCCGGTGGCCGCGAGCGTCGCGCCTGGGTAAACGGAGTTGACGACACCTGTCGCCAACGATCCGGAAGTCGTCACGCTCAGCGCAGACACCGAGATAGCGATGCCAAGGCTCGCACTCGCGGTCTTGGCGGTCAGTGTCTCGGAATCGGTGACAGTGACCGTGAACGTGTCGGTTCCGACAAACGTCCCGCTCGGCGTACCCGAGATCACGCCGGTAGCAGCGTTCAACGTCAGACCAGCAGGAAGGCTGCCAGTCGTCACTGCCCACGTGTAAGGCGCGATCCCGCCGGTGGCTTGCAGGGTTTGGTTGCTGTACGCGTTGCCGATGGTTCCACCAGCGAGCGAAGTCGTCGTGACGCTCAGCGGAGGCGCGCTCACCGTGATGCTCAGAATGGCCGTGGTCGTGGTGTGCGTCGGTGTTTGGGAATCGGTTAAGGTCGCGGTGAAGCTCGACGTGCCTGTGAAAGTTCCGCTCGGCGTACCCGAAATCACACCCGCGCTGCTCAAACTCAGACCGGCGGGCAGGCTGCCGGCAGTTTTGCTCCATGTGTAGGAGGGAACGCCGCCCGTCGCTTGCAGTGTTTGACTGTAGGCGGTTCCCGTCGTCCCGGCCGTCAAAGTGGTCGTCGTGATGGTCAACGCTGAAGGTGGGTTTACGGTGAAGGCGACGCTCCCGCTGGCGGAAACGTTCGCCGCATCGGTGATCTTGAAAGTGACCAAACTGTTGCCAAACGGCCCGCTGGGCGTGCCCGTAATCGCTCCCGTGCTGGTGCTAAAACTCAATCCCGTCGGCAGCGAGCCGGAGGTGATAGCAAAAGTGTACGGACTGGTTCCGCCCGACACACTCAGCGTGCCGTTGTACGCGGTTCCCCCGGTTGCAGATAGAGAAGTTGTCGTGATGGCCGGCTGCGGATTGATCTGAATGGTCAAAGTGGCCATCCTGGTAGGATCCGAGACCGAGGTTGCCGTGACCGTTGCCGTAAACGTGCCGGTCGCCGAAGTGGGAGCTTGATAAGTGGCCGAGGTCGGCGTCTGGTTGATCAGCGTCCCAGGGTTAGCGCCTCCCGAAACGCTCCACGTCACCCCTGCGGCTTTCGAGTCGTTCGCAACCGTAACCGTGATAGGGACCGTTTGCGGCGGGGTCACTGCATCCATGCTATGTGCGGTGCTCGGGCTCAGCGTAACCATGATCGGCGGTGGCGTCGAAGTCCCGCATCCTGCCAGACCCAACGTTAGAAATGACAGCAGACCCGAGAGCAATACCGCAGAGGTTACGCGTTTCACAAATCCCCCTCGACGCACGAAAGCTCAGAGTTTCTTTCGACTCGTCACTGGAGGCATGATGCGTTACTAAGAACAGTGACCACAAGTTACTCAGGTACTCCCGCCCAATTAGTGTGAGCCGGTCTCACACTTCAGGTCGTAGACCTTCGACTAACTTGGCGAGCGGGCGCACTAACCCCACTCGCTATTGCGCGCGTGTCTGGCGAATTCCGATTTATTGTTGTTGTTGCTGCTCGTGTTCGGAGCGCGAACTGAGTCGCGCGAACACCGGTCGGGATTGAATAACAATACTCGGAGCAGGTGGTTCGGTCGGCGGAACGTCCGAAGGACTTACCGTCACAGCGACGCTCAGTTCGCTGACCGCTTCGCCTTTGTGCACGCCGCGGGTCGGCGGAACGTCGTCGTAGTCGCGGCCAATGGCGACCCGTATGTGGCGATCTCCGCCAACCAGGTTGTTAGTCGGATCGAATGCGGTCCAGCCCAGACGCGGGATGAAAGACTCCACCCAGGCATGCGATGCGCCTTCCAGCGACCGATCCTGATGCCCATTCTCTTCGCGGTGAAACAGGTAGCCGCTCACATAGCGGGAGGGAATGCGGTGCGAGCGGGCCAGTGCGATCATGATGTGCGCGAAATCCTGGCACACTCCCTGGCGGCTTAGCAGCGCCTCTTCAATAGGAGAGTCCACCTTGGTGCTGTTGGGCACGTAGGCGAAGCCATTGTAGATACCTTCGTTCAGTTGGGTCAGCACTTCCAGCGGGCCGCCGCGGCGCTCCACTTTCAGTTCCGCGGCCAGTTGTTCCAGCGCTTCGCTTGAGCGGGCAAACTGGCTCGGCAACATCATCTCCCAGAAGTCGTCGGCGTCGGTCATGGCGTCCAAGTCGGCCCAATCACCAGCCTCCGACGCGCGCGGCGCTGGCACTCCCAGCACCTGCACCGTCGATTGGGCAACGACCTTAACCTCGGTGTGCGATCCGGCAATGTCGAAGTGATGCACCGTGTTTCCGGCGGAATCGCGGTACTGCGTGATGTTGGTCGCCGGACTTACGTCAAGAGTGAAGCTAAGGCAGCGCTGTTCCGCCTCGCTGCGCGGCTGCATGCGCACTTCCATCACGCTCTCGCGTACGGCAGGCTGATAACGAAAAGTCGTCGAATGTCGGACTGAGTAAATCAAGCATGCCCTTTCTATCTAACTGAGCTAATGTAGGGACAGCCGCCCTCGGCTGTCCCGAAACTTAGGGCGGCTCAGCTTCGCGCATCACGAGGCCAGCTCGGTTTCCACCGGATAGTCAAAGTAAATCTGATGAATGGCATTATGCGCCTGGCCGCACTGCTGGCGCACGCTTTCCACGTACGCGTTCGCCCCCGACGCCATCACTTCGTCGATCTGGCTAAAGCTAAGCGTCGCGCGCAAGCGCCCTGCCAGACGCACCGGTTGCTCCGCCTTGCGCTGGGTCAACTCGGCGATCGCCTGCAGGGCGGCGTGCACCTTGTCGACGGAGAAACGCACCGAGTGCGGGCACTCCGGATTCAACAGCAGAAATTCCGCTACCCGCAGCGGCCGCAAGTCAGCTGTATAGTTCTTGCAGTAAGATTCGAAGGCGGCGCAATTCTTTAGCAATCCGACCCACTCCAGATACTCTTCGCTCTCCACCGCCTGATCCAAGGCCGGATCCAGCGACCAGGGCAGACGGCTGAAGTACGCGCCGATCAACCTCGCGACGGCGTCCGTACGCTCCACGTATCGCCCCAATTGGATGTATTGCCAGCCTTCCCCGTGCGACATGGTGGAATCGGTTACACCGTGAAACAGGTGCGCTCCCTCGCGCACCGCGCGAAAAAATACATAAGAATGCAGCAGCCACGCCTCGCTCGACGTTGTGCTGTTCACCTGTAAATAAAGACGATTCAGTTGCTCCCACATCGCCGAACTGCATTGCTCCCGAACCTGCCGCAGATTCTCCCGCGCTTTCGTCACGCACGAAATGATGGATGAAGAATTGGTCTTATCGAGGGTCAATATGTGCGTGAGCGTGGTGGCGTCAATCTTGCCATCCTCGGGACGGGGAGCCTGCAGAGCTTCGAGCAGCCGCATCCAGCGCCCCGAACTCGCCTCCGGAGACTGGTCCAGGCGCAACTCAAAATCCACGTCAATCAGGCGTGCGGTGTGCTCGGCCCGCTCCAGATAGCGGCTCATCCAATACAAGCTGTCCGCCACTCGCGAGAGCATAGTGGTCTGCCGATGTTGATGATGTCCGGTCATGCGCCTCCGTTCATGCGCGCAACACCCACGTATCCTTGCTGCCTCCGCCCTGCGAAGAGTTCACCACCAGCGACCCGCGGCGTAACGCCACTCGCGTAAGACCTCCCGGCACCAGCGTGACGTTCTCGCCATAGAGAATGTAAGGACGCAGATCGACGTGCCGCGCCTGCGCCTCACCTTCGAGAAAGCACGGAGCCCGCGAAAGATTCAGCGTAGGCTGCGCGATATAGTTGCGCGGCTCGGCCTGAATCTTCTGGCGAAATTCTTCCCTCTGCTCCGCAGTGCTATGCGGCCCGATCAGCATTCCGTAACCGCCCGACTCACCCACCGCCTTTACCACGAGTTGTTCGAGATTCTCCAGTACGTACTTCCGTTGCGAGGGGTCCGACAGCAGAAAAGTCGGCACGTTCGGCAGGATCGGTTCTTCTCCCAGGTAGTAACGGATGATTGCCGGCACGTAGGCATAGACTGCCTTGTCGTCAGCGATGCCCGTTCCCACCGCGTTAGCCAGAACCACGCTGCCGGCGCGATAAGCATTAAATAACCCCGGTACGCCGAGATTCGAATCGCGCCGGAAACAGAGTGGGTCGAGAAAATCGTCATCCACTCGCCGGTAGATCACATCAACGCGCTTCAGGCCTGCGGTCGTCCGCATGTACACGACGTTATCGTGCACCAGCAGGTCCCGGCCTTCCACCAGTTCAATACCCATCTGCTGCGCCAGGAATGTATGTTCGAAATATGCCGAATTAAACACTCCTGGCGTCAGCAGCACCACGGTTGGCTCATGCCGTGTGGTGGACTGCAGTGGGCTGAGCGCCCGCAGCGTCCCGAGCAGAGCCTGCGCGTAATGGTCGACCGGGCAAACACCGTAATCGCGGAAAAGCGTCGGGAATACTTTCTTCAACACCTTGCGGTTCGCCAGCATGTAGGAGACGCCGCTCGGCACCCGCAGATTGTCTTCCAGCACGGCGAAGCTCCCGTCCGGGAGCCGGACAAGATCGGTGCCGCAGATGCTGACGTAAATCCCGCGCGGCACCGTCAGATTGCGCATCTCGCGGCGGAAGTGGCGGCAACTGTAAACCAGTTCCCGCGGCACAATGCCATCCGCGAGAACTCTTCCGCGGTGGTAAACATCTTCCAGAAAGAGATTCAGCGCCGCGATCCTCTGCGTGAGCCCGCTTTCGATCTTCCGCCACTCCTGGTGGGGAATGATGCGCGGCAACAGATCATTTGGGAAGACGCGCTCCGTGCCCTCGTCGTTCCCGTACACCGTGAACGTGATCCCCTGATGCAGAAACGATAGGTCGGCCGCCTGCTGGCTCTTCCGCATCTCCTCGGGAGGCAACTCCAGCAGGGTCCGAAAAAGCGCCTCATAATGCTGGCGCGGCACCCCCGGAGCCTCGAACATCTCATCGTAGGCTGAATCGAATTGATAATTCCGGAATGGAGGCCGGAACTGCATGCGGGTAGGCTCCGGCACAGACACGGGCCTCAAGAAGCTTCGCGATCGAGTGTGGCTTTGCGGCACTTTGAAACTCTAGGGCGCGCCAGCTCCCAAGTCCAATCGAAATTGTCTATCGTCAGGATTCAGTTTTCGACAAAGCAAGTGGAGGTGAATG
>JBAVAA010000375.1:0-4601 GCA_049585515.1 Terriglobales bacterium
CAGCATTCCCGACCCCAACCGCGCCTTTCGTTCGGCAAACATAATGACCCAACTGGCATCTGACTGGAACCGCAGAATTTGCCGTGCGGGAGGCTAACCCAAGACTTGTGTACAGCGTGGTGATTCCGTGAAATGCCGATCGTCGCTCGCAAGCTTGTGCATGGTTTTCCTGGTTCGTCTTGCCCTGTCGCAAACCTACGAGGTCAGCGGTCAGGGAAGCCCACCCGCTCCGCAAACGCCGCCGGGCAGTTCAGAAAAAAATAATCAAAGCGCTCAGGACCAAAATCTGGGCTGGGGATCGAGCATCGATGTCGCCCGTCAGGCGCGGGCCGCTCAAGATGCTCTGAAGAGAAACGACTACGCCGCCGCGATCTCTTTTGCCGAAAGCGCAGCCAAATCAGCTCCCAAAAATGCGGACCTATGGTTCTTGCTCGGCTACGCCGCCCGGCTCGGCGATCGTTACCAGGTCTCGGTCGATGCCTACAATCGCGGGCTCCAGATCCAGCCAAACTCCATCAGCGGCATGGCGGGATTAGCGCAAACCTACGCCAAGATGGGACGAGATGCCGAAGCGCAACAGTTGCTGCGTCGCGTCGTCGATGCAAATCCAAAAGACGCCAACAGTCTGCAGCTGGCCGGCGAACTGCTGCTGAATTCCGATCCCGCTCACTCTCTGGAATTCTTGCGCCGAGCCGACGCTCTTCAACCCACCGCTCACAACGATCTGCTGATCGCTCATGCCTGCACGCGGCTGTCGCAGCCAGAAGACGCGGCGCGTTATCTGAATCGCGCCAAAGAGCGCGCTCCCAATGACCCGGAAGTATTGCGCGCCGTTGCCGGGCAATATCGCGACCAGGGCAACTACGATTTGGCAATCGCCGCGCTGCAAGCAGTTCCCTCGAAGAATGCTAATTCTGACGTTCAGGCCGAGTTAGCATACACCTACCAGTTGGCGGGCCGGCAGCAGGATGCCGCGAATTTGTACGTACGCCTGGCAAAGAGCGCGAAAGGTAATATCGGCCTTGACCTGAGCGCCGCCCAAGCTCTAATTAGTCTGGGCCAACTTGACGCCGCAGCCAGCTTCGTTGCGGATGCCCGGCGGCTCGACCCAAACAGTTATCGTCTGCACGCAATTCAAGGCGAGATCGCAGAAGCGGAAGACCGCTACGCCGACGCGACATCCGAATACACCTTGGCGTTAAGCAGCTTGCCGCCGCAGGTCCCCGAAGGACCGCTCTATCCAATTGAATTACGGCTCAATCTGTATGAGCTCGATTTGCATCAGGAAGATCAAGTCGCAGCGAAGCAGCAATTGGATGAAGCGTTCGCCGAGATCGGCAAAGTCGATGTTCCCGCCCCTTCACGTCCAGAAATGTTGCGCCTGAGGGCCGCGATTGAAGCCGGCTCCGGCAATCTCGATGCCGCCAACAAGGATATTCAGGATGCGTTAGCCCTCGCCCCTGCCAACGTTAACTCGCTGCTGAACTATGCCAGCTTGCAATGGAAACTCGGCCAAAAAGATGGTGCCCGCGATACGTTTCTAAAAGTCCTCGAACTGGATCGCCATAATCGTACCGCTCTCTCCTCTCTGGGCTACCTGGCCCGCGACAGTGGCGATGCCAAACTTGCGGAGAAGTATTTCACCCAGGCGATCAAAGCGCACCCCAGGGATTTCTCGCCTTACCTTGCTCTCGGTGACCTGTACACGGCGGAAAGAAATTTCCATTCCGCGCAGACTTATTACGAAGATGCCTATCACCGGATGCCCACCAACGCTTTGGTCGTGGCCGGGGGCGCCAATGCCGCGCTGGAGTCGCACAATCTCGATCTGGCGCTGCACTGGCTCGATCGCGCCAAAGGCAAGATGAATGACAGTCCGCAGGTCAGCCGCGAGCGCGAGCGTTATCTGACATGGAAGGGCGATTATGCCGAATCGGCGAGACTCGGGTACGCGGTTCTCGAAAAACTTCCCAGGGACCGCGAAGGCGTCGTCTATCTAGCCTATGACCTTTACTATCTCGGCAAATACGACGAGGCGTTGGCGCTGGCAACGAAATACGATCCGATTATCCCCAAAGATAAGGACCTCGCACTGGTTGCAGGTTATGTTCACGCCCATAACGGGCAATCCCGCGACGCCCTCGCCGATTTCACTCGCGCTCTCGAACGCGATCCCAAAATGGCCCTCGGGTATGTGAATCGCGGATTCATCTTGAATGATCTGAAAGAGGCGAGCAAGGCGGCCAAAGATTTTCAAATTGCGATCCGATTGCAGCCCAATTACGGTGAGGCTCACCTCGGACTCGCCTACGCCGATCTGCAACTGCATCGCCCCAGGCCCGCCCTCGTACAGCTGGCCACCGCGCAGAAGTTATTGGGCAAATCGCACGCCTGGCACCTGGCTCGGGCCGAGGCGTTCCGGCAAGAGCAGGATTTCGTCCGCGCTCAGCCGGAGTACCGCATCGCCCTGCAGGAAAACCCGAACGATCTTCCCACTCAATTGCAATTCGCGGACACTCTCTACCGCTTGCGGCGATTCAATCAGGCGATCGCGGCGCTTGACGTGGCGCAAAAGTTGGCTCCGACGAACCCTGCTCCCTACGCTCTGCGCGCGCAGATATACGCGAGACAAGGCCTCCGCGACCAGACCTTGCGTAACATCCAGTTGGCCGAACAATACGGCGGCAATGAAGTCGAAATCTTCATGGCAACCGGCGACGCCTTGCTGACGCTGGGAGACCGCAACGGCGCCATGCAACGCTTCGCGCGCGCCCTGGACGTCCCCAATGGAGATCGCATTGGCGTGCGCCTAGCCATCGCTCAGGTATTTCTGCGGCAGGGCCGTTTCGACGATGTCCGGCGCCAGCTAGCCCTGGGTTTCGCGGAAGCGCGCCTCGATGAGTCCACCGTTACGCCCGACGATATTCTCGACGCAGCCAACATCTTTCTGGCTATGCACGATTTTGACCTTGCCCAGACCTACTTTGACAAGGCGCGGCAAGCCGGGGCGAATGCCCGCAACGTGCAAATCGGACTGGCGAATGCCTACATCGCGGAAGGGAACACGCACAAGGCCGAAGACGCACTCGCCAGCTTGGGTCCGGCAACCGCCTACCGCGATGATTACGATTACATGATGGCCGCCGGAAATCTCTCCCGCCAGCGCCAGGATACCGTACACGCTCTTTCCGACTTCGCCCAAGCCAGCACCGTTGCCGGACAGGAAGACCACGGAACCGCCCAGATAGCCCAGAATGAGCTCGCTATCGAACAGGGTCGTCAACTTACGCAGAAAATAAGCTTCTCTCCCGAGGCCTTATTCGCTCCCGCTCTCGAAGACATCAACGTCTACACGCTGGATGCAAAAATCCTCAACGTCACCAATCCGTCTCTGCTGCCGCCGCCGCGTCATTCCTTCCAGGATCTGGCCGAGTCCCACTATCGCATTCATCTCGGTGGCTTCCCCGACATCTCCGGCATTGTGGGCGAGAGCCTGACCACCGGCCAATTCCTCTTCCCCAGCGTCGGCGTCGTCCAGGACCGTCACACCTACGACACTTTCTTCAATGGAGGTATCACTCCGGTCCTCCACTTCGGCTCGAATCAGGTAGCGTTCAACGGCGGGCTCCAGTTTACGGTTCGGCGCGACACGACCGCGCCCGTCTACATGAGCCAGGATCTTCTCCGCCAGTTTCTCTACATGTCAACCAATTCGTTTTTTAACTGGGTTTCTGTCAATGGCTCCGCCATTCGCGAAGCCGGGCCGTTCATCGATCAGAATTTGCACTCCCGAGACGCCTCCGCCACTCTCGAATTTACGGTCGGCCGCCCCTGGGGAAACACTTCTCTGCTCGCTGGCTACAACGTCCGCGACCTGCTCTTCCGCCCGCTCATTCAGGAGTACTTCAACACCGCCAGCTACGTCGGATTGCAGCATAAATTCGGCAGCCGGTTGACCGCCGCCTTGCTGGCCGAAGATCTACGGTCGTGGCGAGTGCAAGGTCTGCAATACGCCACCGCTCAAGCCCTGCTTCCGGGAGGGCGGTTTGACTTCCGCGCGAACCAGCGCTGGGACGTGCAAGGCTCCTTCTTGCTCTCGCGCGGCAGCGGTTATCACGAATATGACAACGCCCAGAGTGAATTTCTGGTCGCATACACGCATCCGCTCCACGGATCTTTGAAGGATGACACCGGGACTTCGCCTGTCTCCTATCCACTTCGCATCTCCTTCGGAGTCCAACAACAGACCTTTTACAATTTCGCGGGATCGTCCCGGACCACCCTCCTGCCGGTCGTGCACTTCACTCTATTTTGAATGGTGCCTTGAACCTTGCGAACCTGTGGCAGCAAAAATGACCGACGCAATGTCTAACACAACGAATCACGATGCGGACATAACCTCCGTCTCCGTCGAGGAGAATCCTGTAACGCCGCAGGCGGTCTCGAAGTCCCCCAAATCGCGGCTTGTAGGCGGCAGCCTCACGCTGCTAGCCGGTTCGGGATTCGTCGGGCTCACCAATCTCGCCTATAACGTGTTGACTGCGCGTTTGCTCGGCCCCACTGGATTTGCCCACGCAACCGCGGTCTATACGATCCTGATG
>JBAVAA010000376.1:0-1767 GCA_049585515.1 Terriglobales bacterium
CATAAGTATTCTCCAAAAGGCAGTTTTGGTGAGCAAGAACATGGGATGCACGTATCGCAGTCTCAGGTTTTGCACGCACGTGTAAAATTTTGTAGTGGCACCTCTAAATTAACATGATTTTCCGTCGGGCACTGCCCATGAAACAGAAACTCCGTTCCAATTCATCGAGAAGTTCGGAGAGGAGTTCCGGAAAGAGTGCGGGAAAGATTTCGGAAAAAACGTCGAAAAACAACTCGCAGAAAAAGACGCGAACACCGCAAAATCGGCGCGCCCGAGTCGTGGGTTGCATTCGCGCCCTGCCGCCGGGGAAGGTGTCCAGTTACGGAGCCGTAGCGAAAGCCGCCGGCTGGCCCGGTGCGGCCCGCCAAGTCGTGCGCATCCTGCAACAGGTTCCAGGATTGCCATGGCATCGCGTGCTCGGCTCCGGCGGCGCCATAAAGTTGCGCGGAGAAAATGCCGCCGAACAAAGATTCCGCCTGCGAATGGAAGGCGTGACCTTCCGCGGAGCGCGCGTGGACATGAAGCGCCACGAATTTCGATTTACGAAAAAAGTACCCACTAACCGGTACCCAGAAATCAGCGACCGGCAGCGTCAGCCGTGAGTGCTGGGTACTGGCAACTGGGTACTGGGTACTGATTCACTGCGGCAATTTCCCCTCCAGCAAATCATGCAGACGATCCGCCGGACATCGCAATCCTATATAGAAGCTTCCAAACAGCGCATAGACCGCGCTGACGTGGTCGAAGCGCATCTCGTAAATCAGCTTTTTGAAAACCAGCGGATCGTCGGCGAACAGATCCACACCCCACTCCCAATCGTCGAACCCAATCGATCCGGTAATGATCTGTTTCACCTCTCCGGCATAGCGCCGTCCCACCAGCCCGTGCTCGTTCATCTGGCGCTGCCGTTCCTCCATCGGGAGCATGTACCAGTTCTTATCTTCGCCGCGCCGGCGATCCATAGGATAAAAACAAATGTAGCGGTTTGGCGGCATCGCCGGAAACAGGCGCGGCTTCATCGCCTCTTTCTGGCGTGCGACAGTCTCCTCGATCGCCTTTTTCCATTCCTCCGAATGCGGTTCGACGCCGCGCTCGGCGAGCGCCTTGTAGGTCTTCAGCGACGATTCATAAAGCCCCAATTCAATCACCGATAAATAGGAAGTCGTGGGCTCCAGAAAATCACTGAGTCGCAAACGAGCCAGATCGAGCTCAGCCTGGTTGAGTTGATCAAAGCTTTCGCGAAAGTGGACCAGCATCAGATCGCCCTTGTGTCCGAGCAACGAGAACAGCGCCGACTGTCCATCGGATTTCGTTTCCATCCCGCCGAGCAGATGCGCGGCCTCGTCGACGATCGCGCGCCGTTCTTTTTCGGCAGTGGAGCGCCAAGCAGTCCAGCGAAAGCGCATCATCTGGTGAAGCGTGGCAAAGCCTTCAATAGTCAGCGGCACGGCGGGAAGTTGCCCGGCGGCAACCGGCAGAGTTTCAGGATGCGTCGGATTCATGAGATTACCTTGGTAGCTATTGTAAACACGATTGAATCATTGAGACATTGAGTCATTGCCTCGATTTTTCAATAATTCAATACCTCAATGATTCAATGGCTCAATATCTCAGTGTCAATGCCCCCGGTATCCCCCCCGCCACCGCCCGCCGATTGCCCCATCGTGCACAGGTATGCTACAAGCAAGCTATATGCGCAAATGGATGAGCGAGCGCTTGAAGCGCCGCAAGAAGCAGCCGGAAAAAGCGGGAACTGAAGCCGCACAG
>JBAVAA010000377.1:0-2318 GCA_049585515.1 Terriglobales bacterium
GTGCCGTCCGGCATGTAAGGCATGTCTTCTTCCGGAACGATGCGCGCGATCACGCCCTTGTTCCCGTGGCGGCCGGCCATTTTGTCCCCGACCGAGAGCTTGCGCTTCATGGCGATGTAAACCTTGACGAGCTTGATGACGCCCGGCGGAAGTTCATCGCCCTTCTTGAGCTTGCCGACTTTTTCGTCGGTGATCTTGCGCAGCACGTCGATCTGCCGCGAGGTCATCTCTTCGATTTCGTCGATTTTCTCGATGAGCAGAGGATCCTTGTCGGCGTACTTGATGCGCTTCAGGTTGCGGGTGGAGATGCGCTCGATCGCATCGCGGTCGAGAATCGTGTCCTTCGTGAGCAAACGCTTGTTGGTGCGCTCGTCATGCAGATCGGCCTGCACTTCCTTGCCGCCCAACAGGCCTTCCAATCGCTTCAAGCGCTCGTCGGTCAGAATTCGGATCTCGTCCGACAAGTTCTTTTCGAGCTTCGCGATTTGATTCGCTTCGATCGCCTTAGCCCGCTCATCCTTTTCCTGGCCCTTGCGCGAGAAGATCTTCACGTCGACCACGATGCCTTCAATTCCCGGCGGGCAGTAGAGTGAAGCGTCGCGGACGTCTCCGGCTTTTTCTCCGAAGATCGCGCGCAGAAGTTTCTCTTCCGGAGTCAGCTGCGTCTCACCCTTGGGCGTAACTTTGCCGACGATGATGTCGCCCTGCTTGATGCTGGCGCCGATGCGGATCACGCCCGCTTCGTCCAGATTTCGCAGCGTGGATTCACTGACGTTCGGGATGTCGCGGGTCACTTCCTCGGGACCCAGCTTCGTATCGCGAGCTTCGAGTTCGAACTCTTCGATGTGCACCGAGGTGTAGTAGTCCTCTTTCACCATCTTTTCCGAAACCAGGATCGCATCTTCAAAGTTGTAGCCGCGCCATGGCATGAATGCGACCAGCACGTTGCGTCCCAGCGCCAACTCGCCAAAGTCGGTACATGGACCGTCAGCGATTACCTGCCCCTTCACCACCCGCTGGTCTTTCTTTACGATCGGTTTCTGGTTGATGCAGGTGTTCTGGTTCGAGCGCTTGAACTTGGTGAGCTGATAAATGTCGCTGCCCACTTCGCGCGAAAGCTGCATCGGATGATGCTCGCCTTCGACCCGAACGATGATGCGCTCGGAATCGACTGAATCGATGATTCCGTTGCGGCGTGCCAGCACCACGGCGCCTGAATCGCGCGCGGTAACGCCTTCCATGCCGGTGCCCACAATCGGAGCCTGAGCCCGGAGCAGTGGTACGGATTGCCGCTGCATGTTCGCGCCCATCAGGGCGCGGTTCGCGTCGTCGTGCTCGAGGAATGGCACCAACGATGCGGCGACGGAGACGAGCTGCTTCGGGCTGACATCGACGTAATCCACTTCGTCGCGGTTCACCAGGACGAAGTTGCCGGCCTTGCGGGCATTGACCAGCTCGCCGGCAATGCGGCCCTTGTCGTCCAGTTCGATGTTGGCCTGCGCGATGGTGTGGCGGTCTTCTTCCCACGCAGACAGGTAGAAGGAGAACGGCTCGACCTCGACGGGCTTCTTGCGCCGGTCCTTCAAATCGGCGTTGACCTTCTCCATTTCGCTTTTCTCGGCATAGTCGCCGACCTTGTAACTGCTGTCGCCGGCGTTCACGACAACGACGTAGTCCACGACACGCGCATTCTTCACCTTGCGGTAGGGCGACTCGATGAAGCCGTAGTCGTTAATGCGGGCAAAACAACTCAACGACGAGATCAGACCGATGTTCGGACCTTCCGGCGTTTCGATCGGGCAGATGCGTCCGTAATGCGTCGGGTGGACGTCGCGGACTTCGAATCCTGCTCTTTCACGAGAAAGCCCGCCCGGCCCAAGGGCCGAGAGACGCCGCTTGTGCGTGATCTCGGAAAGCGGGTTGGTCTGATCCATGAATTGCGACAGCTGTGACGATCCGAAGAATTCGCGGATCGCGGCCATCACCGGCTTGGCGTTGACCAGGTCGTGCGGCATCGCCGTTGACATTTCCTGGTACACCGACATTTTTTCTTTGATCGCACGTTCCATGCGGACCAGGCCGATGCGGAACTGGTTCTCCATCAACTCGCCGACCGCGCGGACGCGGCGGTTTCCGAGGTGATCGATGTCGTCGACCGCGCCAATGCTCTTGCGGAGCTTCAGCAGGTACGCGATGGTCGCGTAGAAATCGTCGGGATCAAGCGTGCGCTTGTCGAGCGAGGTGAAATCCTGGTTCTCGTGCAGTTTGATGTTGAACTTCAAGCGGCCCACGCGCGAGAAGTCATATTTGCGCGGATC
>JBAVAA010000378.1:0-1758 GCA_049585515.1 Terriglobales bacterium
GGGGCAGTACCGACTCATGGCTCGCGCAACAAATGCGGTGGGAGATACACAGAGCAAGCAACAGTGGAACCGCAGTGGCTTTATGTGGAATGTAATCCAGCAAGTTGACGTCAAGGTGGGGTAACAACGCATGCTCCCAAAGACAAGAAGCCTGGTTCTTTCGATAGGGCTTGCGGCACTGCTCGCCAGCTGCGCACATCGGTCGACCTCGAAGGAGCAGGATCATGGCATCGCGAACGGAAAAATGGAATCGATGCTTCATCCCCGGTCAGACAACCCGGTTCATACCATCGTGCTGCCGCATGACGAGCCAGTGTTTCCGCCGAGCGCTGGGCGTGATGAATTTATAACCGCGTGCGTCGTTTGCCATTCACCGCGATACATCACGATGCAGCCGCGATTCTCCCGGACCACGTGGCTGAGTGAAGTCAAGAAAATGAAAGACGTTTACGGTGCGCATATTTCTGACGACCAGGTGCTGAAGATCACGAACTACGTGGTTTCTATCAATGGCAAGGCTGGCACCGGTCAAGGTTCGAAAGGAACCTATGGCGAATAACGTCGGGAATGAGCATCCATCACGACCGCCGATCGGCCTGCTGACTTCCGTACTGCTCCTGGGAACGCTGCTGGCCTGGTGGGGGACGCGCGACGATCGCCAGTCGTTTGGAGAAGCGTTGCGCCGCCCAGTGACCGCCGCGAGTGTGGTTGTTCCGGAAGTCACGCAAGACGAAAGTGCGTTGGTGGACCGCGGTTACCAGATTTCACAGCGACAATGCGCGGGCTGTCATGAAATGACGGCGCGCTCCAGCGCACCTAGTTACCAGGAAATTGTGACCTTCTATCGCCGCGGATTCTCTACTACGGCCGGTAATCCGGATTTGCGCTCTCGACTCGCCTCGGCCGTAACCCATCCCCAACCCGAATGGGGCAACTTTGCACCGGGTCCGCGGGAGTCTGGGCTGTCGCCGGAGGACCGGACGGCTGTAGCGAGTTGGATGCTGAACAGTTTCGATCGAGAGAAGAATGCCGACAAGGGTGCGGGTCAATGACAACTTTCGCACAACACTTCACCGGTCAAGATGAGGGGCCAAACGCCCAGAGCTCAGGCGCGCTTCCGACGATTGAATACGATCTGATCCGTGCCCACGTGTTCGCATCACTGGTGACGTTAGTGATCTCGGTCATATTCGGCATTTTGGTGGCCACAAAGTTTAGCTTTCCGGAATTTCTGGGAGGCCATGGATGGCTTACCTGGGGCAGGCTTCGCTACAACCACACGCAAGGCATATTCTTTGGCTGGCTGGGCAATGCTTTTCTGGCGTTCTTTTATTACGTTGTACCCCGACTGGCAAATCGACCGATTTTGAGCCGTAGTCTCGGATGGTTTCTCTTTGTTGTCTGGAATTTTGCGGTCGTGCTTCCCGGATGGGTACTGGTCGCTGCCGGGTTCAGCCAGCCGCTCGAATGGGCGGAATTTCCTCTCGTGGTAGATGCGTTTGTCGTCCTTGCGTTCGTGTTGATGGTCTTCGAGTTTGTTCTGCCAATTCTCAAAGCGCGGCTCTCAGATCTGTATGTCAGCGGTTGGTACATCATCGGAGGCATCATCTTCACGATGTTGGCCTATCCGGTCGGGAATTTCGTACCTGAATTGGTTCCCGGCGCGCGGGGTGCGGCGTTCAGCGGCCTGTGGATTCACGATGCTGTCGGCCTCTTCGTAACGCCATTTGCTCTCGCGATTGCATATTACGTCATACC
>JBAVAA010000379.1:0-1673 GCA_049585515.1 Terriglobales bacterium
CAGTTCCCAGTTCCCAGTTCTCAGTTCTCAGTTCCCAAACCGCAGCCACTGAGAAGTGAGAACTGAGGACCGAGTTTTCTGCTATGCTTTTCCGCAAATGTGGGGAACCTATCGCTGGGCTGCCGGATTTCTGCTGCCGGTCATGCTGGTCTCGGCCTTCGGGCCGCTGGCGATGGCGTGTGCCGTACAGCCGGAACCCATGCATTGCCTACGCCGTATGGCGTCCGCACATGCAGCGCAGCCCGTAATGCCTTGCCATCATGCAATGGCGCAGCTGCAAGAGCCGCTGCGAGATCCCTCGTTTCAAGCCATCAGCGATTGTTGCAAGGGCCATTGCTGCTGCGGCGCTACTACTTCGGAGTGGGGGCAGCCCGCGTCTTGTCAGCTCTCTTTTTTGAATCTTCTGCTTGAGCTCGCGCACCCAGCGCAGAGCGCGGCCGTTCACTTGATCGATATCTTCGGACAGGATTCCGCCCGAGCGCCTCCGCGCGGATAACTCTCTTGGAAATTCTGCAAAGATCGCAGTCCTAGCCAACAGCTCTGGGATGCGCGAATTTCCCGTGCCCAAAAAGCGGCGGCGGGGAACTCGGTCGTCCCTCCGGGACTTCGCTTCTTTCCAATTTACCCAGCGCTGAAGCGCTGGGCTACGGTCATTCGTCCCTTCGGGACTGGAGTGTCAATGAACATCAAGAATAGAACGCGGTTGGACATGACTCGGCTGAAGATGCTCGCGTCCGTTGGTTTGCCCGTATTTGCGGCTTTGCTCTTACTATTGTTCGCGCCCCGCGCGTTTGCCAACGATTATGGCGCTATCCGCGGTGTGGTGCACGACCCGCAGCACCGGCCTATACAGAACGCGATGGTGATGCTGCGCGCGAAATCGTCGGAGTGGGCGAAGAGTGTCATCACCGATGCCAACGGCGAATTCCAGTTTAATGGCGTGGCACTCGGCGAATACGAGATCAGCGTCGCTAGTCAAGGTTTCGCGCAAACCGCACAGGATGTCACGGTTCTCTCCGGATCGGTGCCGGTCATGCACTTTCAATTGTGGTTGGCGTCGGCGAATGAAAAAGTCATCGTCTCGGGCGCTCCCGCAGTCGTTGCCACCGACAGCTTTACTCCCACCACTCTCGTCAGCCGGCTCGACATTGAGCGCACTCCCGGCGCCGACGCCACCAACAGCATGGCGATGATCACCGACTATGTGCCCGGCGCTTATGTTACCCACGACATGCTGCACATGCGCGGTGGGCACCAGACCACATGGCTGCTGGACGGCATCCCCATCATCAACACCGCCATCGCGCAAAATCTGGGCGCCCAGTTCGATCCCAAGGATATGGATTACGTTGAAGTCGATCGCGGCAGCTATGGGGCCGAGTTCGGCGATCGGACTTACGGTGTGTTCAACGTCGTGCCTCGCACCGGTTTCGAGCGCAATAACGAAGCTGAACTGGTCATGACGGCCGGCAACTTCTACCAGACCGACGACGCGCTTAGTTTCGGCAGCCACACCGAACGCTTCGCGTACTATGCCAGCGTCAATGGCAACCGCAGCAATCTCGGACTGCAGCCGCCCGTTCCCCAGGTGGTGCACGACGCGGTCAACGGCTATGGCGGTTTTGGATCGTTTATTTTTAACGTCAACCCCTCCGACCAGCTTCGTCTGATGA
>JBAVAA010000380.1:0-3003 GCA_049585515.1 Terriglobales bacterium
GGCCTTAGCACCCGCTTCCTCGATGTGTCTCACCTCTATAAGACCCATCCTCATGCATACCTCCAGCTGTTCGTAGATGTTATCCGGTACGAATGGAAATGCGCTTTCAACAGTAGTGATTAATGTATCGAGCAGCGGCCTGAAGTGGCTCAACCGGACGGAAATAACCTGCAGCTTTGCCTCTTCATCAGGCGGTATCCAATCCAAAAACGGTCTGAGACCGTTGAAGCTGAGACGGAGCTTTCCTAATGCGGCGAAAATATCCTTTATTGCGTTAAATTCGATGTCGAATTGTGCCTTGCTGACATAGGTACGCTGTCCGAGGTCAGCGTCCACCCGCTTGCGCCGCTGTTCTAATGCGTCGCGGTATTTCTCAAACTCCTTATCAAGTTCACCTTTGTACCGTGCCAACCAACGGTCGGCAAGATGATTGCTAAGCCCCTTCACCACGAGCCATGCAGTGGCACCGCTACCAACCAGCGACCCGATGAAAGTCGTCCAAGAGAAATCGTGCACGAGCAAAAGTATAGTCCCGACCTTCGTGATATGATCCACTTTTATGACTAAACTCAGGTCGACTCCTTTGTATCCAGTCAATCTCTCTGCCGGTGGAATACCTGTCAATCTGGTCAAGAACCGGACACCTGAGGGAAGATTTCAGATCGCAAAGGTGCTCCAGCCTGGCGGGCCGCAGGAGGGAGAGTTTGAGGTTTTGTGGGAGGGTAACAGCGAAGCCGAAGCCGAGGCATTCGCGCGTACACAGGCCGAGAAGGATTACCCCGGGATCCTTAGCAGGCAGTGAGCACACCCTAACTCCCGTCCCCACTCCCGGTGGCGGCCCGTTCAAGGCTGATGAGATAACCGCGGGCTGGTGGGTGGGCCCGATCTGCGCGGGGAGCATGTTTAGGTTGTCTGTGATGCTGACATCAATTAACTGGGAGAACCTGGAAAACCTGGGGACAGACGGGACGTACCCCAATTTCTCTTCCCCAAAAAATCAAAAGCCCCGCTAGTCAGGCGGGGCTCGAACAATTACCAGTCGGTACGCTACTTGCCAAGCACCTTCATTATAGCATCGTCGATCAAGTCCGATTCCTGTTACTAATGTCGAGTGCCGTGCGGAGGACGACGGAGTCGAACCGTAATGGCTGACCAAGCCACTCGACTACTTGGCAAGTATCGTCCAGTACCCACTGGCAACGTCCTCCAGACGCAACTTGCCCGAATTCAATATTCACCTGCCCCCCGGCATCCGCAATCCCACGAAAGTAGCCGCTCCGAAAGAGGTCGTCCACCCTCACCCCCAGCCCACTCCCGCTTACGCGCCGTCCACTGCGATTCGATCTCTACCACGCCCGTCTCACCGAGCGCATAGTGCCGGAAGCTGCTCCACCGCCAATCCTCAGGACGCGCCACCAACCCGAGCTTCACCGGATTCCGATGAATGTACCGCAGCTTCTCGACAAACTTCTTCTCGCTCCAGACATTGAAGTCGTAATACCGCGCCAGCCAGAACGACTCCGCAGCCCGCAGTGCCAGCCTTCGCACGACGCCTTGCTTCAGAGACTTTATGGCTTGGTCCAGCGTGCTGCGCTCCGGTTCACTTACGAGTAAGTGCACATGCTCCGGCATGACAACGTATCCATAGACGCAAAGACTATAACCTTCGCGAACCCGCTCCAGCGCGGAGACAAACGTGTCGCAAGCGCTCGCGTCGGCGAACTTTGGCTGCCGGTGATAACAACTGAAAGTCAGGAAGTGAATCTGTCGCCGTCTGCTGGAAGCGCTTCAATCCCCATGGCATGAGCGCAGGTTACTCACACCAGGACCCGATTGTCTGTGACGGATAAACAAAGGGCCCGCCCAAGCGGAGCTTGGACGGGGCACCCCCGGCGACGTGATTAATTCAAAAGCCCCAGGCGGGTGGCCCATCTGCGCACCGACATGTTTTGACCTCACCTAAGTGGGAGTGCTCCACGTTTGGCGGTTTTCGAGACTTGGGATTCCACTCCTTCCTGCATCATGGCTTTTGGTTTCCGCTTCCATACTTCCCGATTTGAAATCGACCAAAGACGCTGTGACTCACGTCCTTGCAAGGTACCCCCCCGACCTCTCGAAACTCCCATTAGGGCCCGTCGTGCAATGGGAGCACGGCACTCTGTCCAAGTCGCAGATGCGGGTTCGAGTCCCGCCGGGTCCATTCTCCCTCATTGTGGTGGAGAACTTTGTACGAGGAGAAAACGCAGAGATAATCTCCTCAAGTAACTTGACACAAGCTTGCCGCCGACCAATACTGTTGTTGGACAGAGTGCTATCGCACTACGGATTTGTTCGATGGCTCCGCATCTCGCGGGGCCATCGTCGTCTTGGGCGAGGCGGGTGGGCCACATCTGCGCGCACGATCTTTGCACAATAGCATCGAAGACGGATGACGGCTGGCCGAGTCAACCCGTCTTTTGGCTTTTGTGGAACAGTTCGACGGCTGGACAGAGTGTCCCCGCTGCTCGCTCGCGCCTTCTTGCCGTCCACTCACATCCGGTTCCCGCTCGTCCTTCGCAGGCGGTTGCGCATTGAGCAAACCGTTTCCTCCATTCGAATCGAAACCTATGTATAATCCGCCGATGCAAACAATACCCTGGAGTACAATTGCGCTCGGCTCGCTGTTGCTCATCGCGGCCCGCTCAGCAGGAGGACAGAAAGTGGAATCTCCGCAACCTGAAACGTCGAAGCCGCCTGTCAAAACGGAGCAGCGCGGGCGCGTCATAGGAATCGGCGGTATCTTCTTCAAATCCGCGAATCGCGATCAGATGCGCGAATGGTATGCCACGCATCTTGGACTCGCTGACAAAGGCCAGGGCGTGATGCTTCCGTGGCGCGAACACGACGATCCGCAAAAGGAACACGTTACCGTTTGGACGGTTTTTTCCGCCTCCTCTAAGTATTTCGATCCCAGCCCCGCGCCGTTCATGATCAACTACATCGTGGACGATATGGATGCTTTGC
>JBAVAA010000381.1:0-3241 GCA_049585515.1 Terriglobales bacterium
AGAACTGAGAACTGAGAACTGAGAACTGAGAACTGAGAACGATGTTCTTAAACCACATCTATCTGATTCCGCTCTTCCCGGCCTTCGGGGCCGCGATGATGTTTTTTTTCGGGCGACGCCTGCAGAAGGCTACGGTCAACGCAGTCTGCGTCGGCGTGGTCGTGCTCGCCTTTCTGTTCGCGTGCTTTACGGTGGTCCAGTACACCAACTTTGCGCACGGCACCGGACGTCCGTTCGAGAAGATTGTTTATACGTGGCTGGGCACCGGCGACGGCCATCTGACCTTCGCGAAGAGGGACGGGACCTCCGCCGCATTCAATGTAGACGCCGGCTTTCTGCTCGATCCGCTGAATTGTATCTGGCTGCTCTTCGTCACCGGCGTGGGCATGCTGATCCACATTTACTCCACCGGATACATGGCCCACGAAGGCGGTTACTACCGCTTTTTCGGATACATGAATTTGTTCATGTTTGCCATGCTTACCCTCATTCTGGCTAATAACTACATTCTTTTGTTTGTAGGATGGGAAGGCGTAGGCCTGTGCTCGTATCTGCTGATCGGTTTTTACTTTCACCGCCATTCGGCTTCCACTGCCGCCAATAAGGCATTCATCGTCAATCGCATCGGCGACGCCGGATTCATTCTTGGCGCGCTGACTTTGGTGTGGTATCTGGGCTCGTTTCGATTCACCGATATCAACGCGCTGGCGCGCAGCGGACACTTTGCCATCGGCGATCCGGTGTTGACGGCCGCCGCTTTGCTGCTGTTCGTTGGAGCCTGCGGCAAGTCCGCGCAGGTTCCTCTGTACGTCTGGCTGCCCGATGCGATGGAAGGCCCGACGCCGGTTTCCGCGCTGATCCACGCCGCGACCATGGTGACGGCGGGCGTGTACATGGTGGCGCGTTCGAATGCCGTGTTTGTGCTGGCGCCGACGGCAATGAAAACCGTAGCCATCATTGGCGCCCTGACTGCGGTGTTCGCGGCGTCCATCGGGCTGGTGCAGAATGACATCAAGCGCGTGCTGGCTTACTCTACCGTTTCGCAACTGGGATACATGTTCCTGGCGCTCGGCGTCGGCGCATTCGCGGCGGGCGTTTTTCACGTCTTCACGCACGCGTTCTTCAAAGCTCTGTTGTTCCTCGGTTCCGGCTCAGTGATTCATGCGCTCAGCGGCGAGCAGGACATGAAATTCATGGGCGATCTGCAAAGGCGCATTCCGACTACTTATAAGACGATGCTGATCGCCACGCTCGCGATTGCCGGCATTTTTCCCTTCGCCGGTTTCTTTTCAAAAGACGAAATCCTGTGGCAGACGTGGTCTTCGGAGGGCGGGGCCTATCGCATCCTGTGGTTTATCGGGTATGGCACCGCGCTGATGACCGCTTTCTATATGTTCCGGCTGATGTATCTGACGTTCTACAGCCCATCGCGGATGAGCCATGAGGTCGAGCATCACGTGCACGAGTCGCCGAAGTCGATGACCGTGCCGCTCGTGATCCTCGCCATCTGCTCGCTTGGCGCGGGATGGCTTGGTTGGCCGCATAGCCTGGGCGGATCGGCGCGCTTTGAAAAATTCCTGGAACCCGTATTCGCGCGTGAAGCGGTCGTCCTGGAAGAAGAAGGGAAGTCGGCGCAGTTAGCGGCTGGCGAGAAAGAAGCTGAGCACACGGATAAAACCGAGTACGTCCTGATGTTCTTATCGCTCGCGGCGGCGGCGGTAGGTTGGGGGATGGCGCGACGGTCCTATATGAGCGCCCGCAAAGATTATCCCGAACCGATCGCTGTGAAAGCTCCGCCCCTCTATAACCTGCTCTACAACAAATGGTTTGTTGACGAGGGCTACGACTACCTTTTCACCGGCCGCCGCAAGCTGGGCAAGATTCGCCTTGGCGCAATGGGCGCCGGCGAAGCATCGTCATGGTTCGACGCCAAAATCATCGATGGAGCGGTCAACGACGCCGGCTGGATTACCCGCGCCATAGCCACGCTTTCAACCTGGTGGGATAAGTGGATCATCGACGGACTCGGTGTGAACGGTCCGGCCATTCTGGCCCGGATGCTTTCGTATCCGGCGCGCCTGTTCGAATGGGGATTGGTGCAGTGGTACGCGCTGGTTATGGTCGCGGGACTGTTGGGATTTGGCGTGTATTACGTGTGGAAGTGAGATGGCTGCTAGTTGCTAGCTCCTGGCTTCTGGCGAGCACAGCCGTTGTAAGGCGCGAGCCAGCAGTGCCTACTAGAAGCCGGTAGCTAGAAGCTAGAAGCGATTTCCTATGCAGAATCACATACTATCGATCATCCTCTTTACGCCGCTGGTGGGCGCGCTCGTTCTCTTGTTCGTTCCCAAGGAGAACAAAGATGCGATCCGCTGGATTGCTAACTTCTTCGCTCTCGCCGGATTCCTAATCTCACTGCCGCTGGTGCCGATGTTCTGGGCGCTGCGCTTCGACGCCACGCATCAATTCAAGTTCCTCGAAGGCTCGGCCAACAACTGGATTCCCTCGATCGGCGCGGGTTACAACCTGGGCATTGATGGCATTTCGTTCCTGCTGATCATGCTCACCACACTGCTCGGCTGGATTTCGATCCTCTCTTCGTGGACCGCTATCGAGAATCGCGTGAAAGAATATTACGTCTGGTTTCTGGTTCTGCAGACGGGCATGCTCGGCGTCTTCATGGCGCTCGATTTTTTCCTCTTCTTTGTTTTCTGGGAAGCGATGCTGGTGCCGATGTATCTGCTTATCGGCATCTGGGGCGGCCCGCGCAAACTTTACGCCGCTATAAAGTTTTTCCTTTATACGCTGATGGGCTCGGTGCTGATGCTGCTGGGCATCCTGTTCCTTTACTTCCATCACCACACTGTGACCGGCGTCTTCACTTTCAGCATTCCGGAGCTGTATAAAACGGCGCCGATGATTCCGTTCAGCACGGCCATCTGGTTGTTCGTCGCTTTCTTTATTGGATTCGCGATCAAGGTCCCGATGTTTCCATTCCATACCTGGCTGCCGGATGCGCACGTGGAAGCGCCCACAGCCGGCTCCGTGATTCTGGCCGGGGTCTTGTTGAAGATGGGGACGTATGGATTCGTGCGCTTCTCGTTGCCGTTCTTTCCCTCAGTCGTGTCCCATCCCAAGGTGCAGGGCTGGGTGATCGGGCTCTCGCTTATCGGAATTATCTATGGCGCGCTGGTTTCGCTCATGCAGAAGGACATGAAAAAGCTGGTGGCGTATTCGTCGGTCA
>JBAVAA010000382.1:0-10565 GCA_049585515.1 Terriglobales bacterium
GGTATGACGGAACATGTGGGAATGGGGTTTGATTAGGTTGGCATCCATATCCACCAGTGGGCGAGGCCACTTCACCAGCTTCCAGAGCCGTAATAAATCCCGGCTGAAGTCGCCAGCGCAGGAGTCCGGGTTGCTGGTGCCGCTCCAGAAAAAATAATTGTCATTGGGAGATGCCAAAGATCGTAGATCCTCTACAACCTTTGGCGGTAGTGGGAGAATAACCCATGTTCTGGTGTTTTTATCGGCCTTGCCTCTCCGAACTTTGAGAACGCCATGATCGTCAATCCTCGCACGCTCCAATGTTGCGGCATCCCGAATGGCCAGACCGCTCCATCGCATGAGCTGGACCAGCGCACGCAATCTGGCACCACTGCCAGCACATTCTATCCGGTTGGGTGTTCGCAATGAATCTTCGAAACGGTAGGTGGCTTCCAAAATAGCGTCGTACTGATCGGTCATGAAAGGGACGGCGGCAGTGTGGCTCTGGCCTTTGATCGCCGTCAATCCGGTGATGGGGTTGTCAGCCGGAGCAACCCATTTCTGTGTATCAACGCAGAAACGGAAAAACGTTCGCATCTGCGCTCTTTTCTTTTTCATAGAGCTGATGGTTTTGTCTTTCCAGGTGAGCTTCCATTCACCCAAGTGCGCCGGTGTAATTTCATTCAGGTTGTTCACGCTGCGGCTTCTAGCGAATGCGAGAAAAGAGTCCAGAGGGTTCCGGCAGGACCGGATGGTGGACGCTCTGATGTTATTTTTTTCTTTGTCCGCCACGAAGGCTTTGATGGCATCTTCGATCAGAACATTGGTTGCTTCTTTCTTTCTTTCCAGTTCTGCTATTCGAGCTAGGTTGGGATCGTAAGCATCGCGAATCTTCTGAGCTTCAGCCTCGGCAGTGGCCCAAGAGGTTGTGCGGGCACTAATCCTTTTCTGCGTGGCTTTGATGTAAAGATATTTCGGGCATCGGCATTTGCCCTGGTTCTTTTCCGCAACCTCGGTTTTGAAACGGCAACTATCGCTGTGCTTGCGAACCTGGACCTCTACATCACGGCTTCGCTGTGGAAGGAGGCGGAGAGCCGGTCCTGTCGCCGTTTCTGCCATGCGAGAACGCTACTCTCTTGTGCAGCCCTTGGCAAGTCTTTTTCTACCTATCGAAATCACCAGTGTTTATGCTGGTAGAATAATGGCGGAGAGGGTGGGATTTGAACCCACGATACCCGTTAAGGTATGTCCGCTTTCGAGGCGGATCGTTTCAACCGCTCACGCACCTCTCCGGAACATCAGTCAATCATTACAAGAACACTAACGGCGCTGCCGAAAAAACTCCTGCACCAATTCTGCCGATCGCCCGGCCAGCACCCCGCCCCGAATTTCCATCCGATGATTCAGGCTGGGGTGATTCACGACCTGTAGTACTGAATGAACTGCGCCTGCCTTCGGATCCTCAGCGCCATACACCAGGCGGCGTATACGGGCATGAATAGCCGCTCCCGCGCACATGGCGCACGGTTCAATTGTAGCAAACAGCTCGCAGTCGACGAGCCGGTGATTACCGGCGTTCTGGCCCGCTTCGCGCAGCGCCACGATCTCCGCGTGCGCCGTCGGATCGCACTCGGCGAGGTTCCGATTCCATCCGCGTCCAATTACCCGCCCGTCGCGAACCACCACGGCGCCTACAGGCACTTCGCCTGCCTCAAGAGCGCGCTGGGCACAGCGCAGGGCCTCCAGCATCCACAACTCGTCGGATGAAAATCGGCCCGAAGCAGGCTCGTCCGAAGCAGGTTCGTCCGAAGAAATTCCGTTCGGGAAGTTGTCGTCGAAATGCAATTTGGTGGGTCCTCGGTGCCGTATGCTGTGCTTCTCCATTCTAGCGGCCCTGCCCTGCCGTTAACCCCATCTCACCTCGATGCGTGCCTGTGATGCAAGTCACACTCGCCTGCATCCGTCGGTGGTATCCTACTCGGGTCATGGGAATCACCGCCATTTTCCGGAAGGTATTCCTGGTCGATCTGATCCAGGGACTAGGCGTGACCTTTCGCTATCAGGATCCCAAGGAGATCTATACCGAGCAATATCCACTGGAGCGCCCGCAGGTAGCGGAGCGTTACCGGGGTGCGCCGCGCCTGAATGTCAATCCCGACACCGACGAATCGCTCTGCATTTCCTGCGACCTGTGCGCTCTGGCTTGTCCGGAGAACCTGATCGTTGTCACCAGCGAACGCAATGAAAAGACGCGCCGCAAAGAACTCATTAACTTTACCTACGACCTGAGCCGCTGCATGTTCTGCGGTCTATGCGAAGATGCCTGCCCCACCGATGCGCTCGAACTCACTCAGGATTTCGAACTCGCCAGTTTCAACCGCGAGGGCATGATCTGGGATCGCGAGACGCTCGAGCACGGCCCCCAGCCCACCATCTATCAAAAGTAAGTGTCCCTCAGCCGCCCTCCGACCCCTAACCATCGCTCCTGCATTTCCGAGTACGTCTCTGCGGACATGGCCGTATGCTGGTCCTCATCTGTCCCCCTGCCAGCGCTGAATTGTCTTTAGGGTATCAAGCCCCTTAGGGTGGTGCCGATAGCTATGTCCATGTAGCGATCATATTGAGATGGGCACGCAAAAGGCATTCTACCGGGCAATCTGCCCGGTTCTTCGACCATTCATTCACCGAAACACTGCTTCATCGACCATTGTTTCATCGCCACTCAGCCGAAAGCGCGCGCGTTCTCGCATTTTTTGTCTGCCAGTCGTCACGTTGAGAAGGGGGGAGCCGGGGTGATCAAGCAACTGCCTCAGGTCCTTCTCGTGGATGACAACCCGGCCGACGTCGCTCTTGCCAGAGAGGCGTTGACCGGGGGCGGGTACCAGAGCCATATCATCGATGTGCCGGATGGCGAGCAGGCCCTGGCCTTTCTGCATCGCGCCGGCCAGTACGCCAATGCGGTTCGACCGGACTTGGTAATCCTGGACTTGAACCTCCCCCGGAAAGACGGTCGAGCCGTGTTGGCGGAGGCCAAAACCGATGCCGATCTCCGTACCATCCCAGTCGTCGTGTTCAGTACCTCACGCGCCATGTTGGACGTAAAGCGCTGTTACGAACTAGGCGCCAATTGCTATGTCAGCAAGCCCGGAAATCTGGACGAGTATTTCCTGGTGATGCAGTCGATTGAAGAATTCTGGTTCGGCTCCGCGAGCCTGCTCCGAGAGGAAAAGTAATGGAAAATGGCGCGCCAAACGTCCTGTTGGTTGAAGATAACCTGGGAGACGCAGACCTTGTACGTCTGCGACTTGTCGAAGGCATGTCCAATGTCCACGTGAACTGTGTTCCCCGGCTCTCCGACGCCCTCGCTTGTCTCGACGCGGAAACACCCTCGTTGGTCTTGCTCGATTTGAACCTCCCTGACAGCCACGGCGCGGAAACCTTCCGCCGGATCATGCAGAAAGCGCCCAGCGTTCCGGTGGTGATCCTTTCCGGACAGGACGATGAAGCCTTGGCAATGAAAGCCGTCCACCAGGGCGTTCAGGACTACCTGGTGAAAGGCGACATCACCAGCAAACAACTCGAGCGTGCCCTGCGCTATGCCGTGGAACGGCAAGGGCTGCTGCGTGCCCTTGAAGTCACGCGCCAACAGCAACTCGAATTCAAGAACCAGTTTCTCTCCCACGTTTCGCACGAACTGCGGACACCGCTCACCTGTATTCATCAGTACGTCACGCTCCTCCTGGATGAGTTGGCGGGTCCTCTCGCGCCCGATCAGGGTGACCATTTGCGGACCGTCCTCAAGAGTGTGAATCAGTTGCACGCCATGATTCGCGACCTGCTCGAAGCCACGCGCGCCGATAGCGGCAAACTTCGTGTCGAACCGCGCTGTATCGATATCGGCGAACTGATTCAACAAGCGGTGGCCATGATGCGACCCACCGCCGCCGAAAAACGGGTCGGCCTCGAAGCGGCGCTCGACCAACCAGTACCCATCGTTTATGCCGATCCCGATCGCGTCCTGGAAGTTCTAATCAACCTGATCGACAACGGCATCAAGTTCACTCCGCCCCAGGGATCGGTCTCTGTCAAAGCGTCAATGGTGGAGACCGACCCGACCTCTGTTTATCTCTCCGTCATTGACAACGGACGCGGCATCCCCCAAGAGGCGCTTCCTCTGGTGTTTGAACGTCTCTACCAGGATCCCAACGCGGTGGACGGCAATCGCAGCGGCCTCGGTCTCGGACTCTACATCGCAAGGGAAATTGTCAGTCTCCACAGCGGAAGGATGTGGGTTGCAAGCCAACCCGGAAGCGGCAGTACGTTCTCTTTCACGCTGCCGCTATATTCTTTGGCCAAGCTACTGCTTCCCGTAATTACTCTGCACGGGCGTTTGCGGCAGTCCATTGTTCTGGTGCGCGTTGAGCTCACGCCTTTGTCCAAGTCGTTACGCGGAAGCTGGAAAGAAACGTGCCAGCGCTGTCTGGAACTTTTGCGCCGTTGTATCTACGTGGACAAGGATTTGGTCCTTCCCGCCACCGGAAGCAACGGTCCGGTCGAAACATTTTTCGTGGTTGCTTCCACCGATATGAACCGGGTCACCATCCTGATGGACCGCATTCGCGACCAGGTCGGCGCGCTACCTCAGTTGAAAACTAGTGGCACCCTGCGCGTGACCGCCGAAATGATCCCCGGCCCACCGCCCGCGGACGCGAGGACTCTTGAACAGCAGGTATGGGCTGTGGCCGACTACGTGACCAACATCATTCAGCAAGGACTTCAGCAGGGACCATCGAGCGAAATCAAACTTCACTGAAAAGGAGAAATACGAACATGCGCACGGAGAGTAGCGGCGAGTGGCAGCCCATGAATCGAGTCAAGATTATGGTCGTGGATGACGATCCCGATCTCAGGCAGGCCCTAAGTCTGCGTCTGCGAGCCAATAACTTCGATACCGTGAATGTTTGCGACGGTTATTCCGTCATCGCTATGGCCCAGAAGGAAAAGCCGCACTTGATCATTCTCGATCTCGGCCTGCCGGCGGGCGACGGATATGCTGTGCTGAAAAACTTGCAGCAGTATCCTGCGCTCTCCGTCATCCCGGTGATTGTTCTCACGGCTCGCGATCCTGACGGCAATGAAAAGCGCACCCTCGAATCGGGCGCGGTCGCCTTCTTCCAGAAGCCCGCCGATAACGACGAGTTGCTGGGTGTGATTCGCGCCAGCCTGCAGGCGGGATGGGGCTGGGGCGGCGCCCTGCCCTCCTAGTAATAATGACGACGACAAAAACAATGACCATTACATCGGTCGCGAGAGGTCCGAATTCCGCTTCAAATTCCGGCTCCAATTGCGTAAGGAGAGTGTATGTATGTGGACAGCCGGGGCAGGCTGGCCCGTTCCCGTGTCTTCAACGTTCGCCGGCGGGAGCCACGCTATGTCTCCAGTATCCCCGTCGCTGTCCAGCGGTTCCTGCGCTTCGGACCGTTCCTGACTCGCGCGGTGAGCCTCGACATCAGCTCGCGAGGAATGTCGGCGCTGGTCTGCGGCGCGCCGCGGGTAGGCGAAACCGTTGTCATTTCATTGTCGTTGCCTGATGGCCGAGTCGAAACCCTGGCGACGGTTCGGCACAGCAGCGATGCCAAGACTGGATTTGAGTTCTATCCATTGTCACCAGTTGCTAAACGGGGGATTCAGGCCTGGATCGACGAACTCAAACAGAACGAAGAATCGCTATTTCCTTACGCGTACGTGTCAGCGGCAAAGATTGGCGACGATTGAGGGGCAACGATGAATCGTAGAGACGCGGCGTGCCGCCTCTCCGCAGTCATCACTCCGGCAGCAGCGGCCGTCCCTGAATATTCCAGGCAATGTGGTGGACTGCGCCATTTGGCGGTTGTCCCGGCAAACTCGTGGCGACGATGGCCGACTTACCCGGAGCGAATGCGAGACCAATCACGCCCTGGCCGGAAACTTCGAGATTGGCCTTGCCCTGCGGCGTGATCTTTACTATACCCCGCTTGCCGGCGAGCGAGGCAGCGACATAGATATTGCCATCGACATCGAAAGCCAGACCCTGCGGACGCCCCAGCCCGCGGTAGAACACGGAAACGGTTCCGTGCGGGTCGACTTTGTAAACGCAGTCGAAACTGGATGTGCTGGGGCCAGTCACGAACATATCGCCCGTGGGACCGAAAGCGATGTGATAGGACGAGACGCTTGGCTCCAGCGTCGCAAAAACAAAGATCTGCCGGTCGCGGGCGATCTTGAAAATGGTTCCGCTGCGATCGCCGACGTAGAGATTCTCCTCGGCGTCAAAGGCAATCCCCGTCGCGACCCCCATGCCTTCGGCATAGGTTGACATGGTGCCGTTCGGCGCCACCTTATACACCGCCTCGTCATGCCGCGAAGAGACGTACATCTGGCCTTCGCGGTCGAAGGCGATCGAGGTCGCATTCATCATGTCGCTAAGAAACGGCTTCATCACATAGTTCGTATCGATCTTGAAAATCGAGACCGGAACCTTCTGTCCGCGCTGCCCGGAGAAAGTCACATAAATATTGCCGTCGCGGTCGAGCGCCGGATTAGTAACCGGATGAAGATTCTCCGCGACCAGAGCCGCAACCTTAATCGGATGCGCATTGCTCACATGTCCATCGCTGCCTGCCCCGTTGGTGCTTACGATCACCGGCCCCGAGGTCGCTCCCTCCGGTACTCTGGCCACCACAAAATCGTCGGAACTGATCAACACCGAGCCTTCAATCTCGCCAAAACGCACACTCGGGCGCCGCAACTCGTGCGGCCGCAGGCCTTTCCCCATGATGCGAACCTCGCCTCCGGGCAAAGCGGCGCCCGGCGCGACCGCTTCAATGTGCGGTTTGCCGTTGACGTTCTTCTTTCCCAGCAGACGGTCAGAGATGCTCATGAGTTCGTTCCCGGCAGGTGCTACTTCGTTAGAAGTCCAAAATGCAGCAGAAGATGTATCACTGCGAGCGCATAAAGCCCCGCTCCCAGATCGTCCACGACAATGCCCGTGCCCTCGGGCAGCCGCTCCAGTCGCCGGATCGGAAACGGCTTCCAAATATCGAACACACGAAAGAGTATAAAGCCCGCAAGAAAAGTTTTCCAAGCCAGCGGGACAGCGATCAGCGCAACCAGTTGCCCCGCCACTTCATCGATCACCACAAACTGCGGGTCCTTCAAGCCAGAGCCACGCGCAACCGAGGTAGCCGCGGGAATACCGATCAGGGTCACAACGATTGCGGCGAAAATCGTAGCCCAGATCTGGCTGGCAACTGGGATCCGCCAAATTGCCAAGGCCCACAAAAGAACCGTAGCCAGCGACCCCCAAGTCCCGGGTCCGGGTTGGATCCGTCCCGCTCCGAAGAAGGTTGCGATCAGCATTGCCCAAGGAGGCGCAGTCGGCAGCGGAGAACTGCGGCCACCAACTTCGGCCGGAGAATTTGTCACTCTCCGCCCTCATCTTCGATGCCATCCTGCCGAACCGCTTCCTCGGCGTCGGTAACCGGCGACGAAATCACGTAGCCGCCGCTCGCCCACTTGCCCAGATCAATCAGCCGGCAGCGCTCGCTGCAAAAAGGGAAGTCCGTATGGCTGGCCTGTGTGGCCTTCTTGCAGATCGGACAGCGGAGTTTGATTGTGCGTTTGCGCCCCATAGGAGGATTGCAGAATTCAGAGGTCAGATTGTAGAGGTGAGAACAATTCTGCCCTGTGTGATTTTCACCTCTGACCTCTAACGTCTGACCTCAAACAATTTCTGCTACTAAATCGTAATCGTGCGCCGCCGTAATCCGGCAGCGATAAAACTCTCCCTCTTTCGGCTCGTTTCCCTCGGGATAATCGTTGACGAAAACTTTACCGTCAATTTCGGGCGCGTGCATCGCCGTCCGGCCTTCCAGCAGCAGTTCAGTTTCGGTCGAAGTCCCTTCGAGCAGCAGATCGAATTCGCGTCCGATCAGTGTCTTCTTTTTCGCCCGGCTAATCTTCTTCTGGATCGACATCAGAGATTTGCGGCGGCGCTCAATCTCCCGCGGAGGAATTTTCTCGTCATGATCGAAAGCACCCGCGCCCTCCTGATCCGAGTAGCCGAAAGCGCCCATCCAGTCGAACTTCGCTTCTTTTACGAAGCCGCAAAGCTCCTCGAATTCCTTTTCCGTCTCGCCCGGGAAACCCACTATGAATGAAGTGCGCAGAGTAACGCCAGGAATCACCCGACGCATTTTCTCGATCGAGCGCAGGAACAGATCGGCGCCCCCTCCACGTTTCATGCGCTTCAAAACCGTAGCCGAGGCGTGTTGCAGCGGCACGTCCATATACGAGCAGATATTTTCGTGCGCAGCAATCGTCTCCAGCAGCCGCCCCGTGATCTTGTTGGGATAGGCGTAGAGAAATCGAATCCACTGCAAACCTTCAACGCGAGCCAGTTTTTCCAGCAGCAAAGCGAGACGATCTTTGAGTCCAAGGTCCTCGCCATAGCACGTGGTGTCCTGTCCGATCAGCGTGATTTCGCGAACACCCGACTCCGCCAATCGCTCTGCCTCGGCGATCACCGACTCAAAACGGCGCGACCGGAATTGTCCTCGAAGCTGCGGAATAATACAGAAGCTGCATGGATGATCGCAGCCCTCGGCAATTTTGATGTAAGCCGAAGATCGCGGCGTGGTCAGCACCCGGGGCGTGTGGTCGTCGTAGAGATAATTAGGCAGATCGGCGACGGCACCATCCCAGGTATCACGCGCGAAACGCCCCTGCCCGCGCCGATGGTCGCCCTCGGCCCGCGAAGTCGGCATGTTCGAACTTAGCGCGGCTGAACTCAAAATGTTGAACGGACTCGGCGTCCGGGTCGCTTCCGCAACGCCGGCAGCGGCCAGAATTTTCTCCAACTCGCCCGTGCCGACAACCGCGTCCACTTCGGGGATGTTCTTTCGAATCTCATCGTGAAAACGCTCCACCAGGCACCCAGCCACCACTAGTCTCTTTGCCTTGCCGCCGGTTTTGTGCGCGGCCATTTCAAGAATCGTATCGATGGATTCCTGCTGCGCGCTGCCGATAAACGAGCAGGTATTGACTACAATCACGTCCGCATCCTCGGCACGGGGAGTGAGTTCGGCTCCGGCCTGAGCCAGAATGCCCATCATGACCTCGCTATCGACCAGGTTCTTCGGGCAGCCGAGGCTCACAAATCCAACCTTGGCCGGGGCGGACGGCTCCACAGTCGCGACTGTATCTTTCTTTGCTGGCATTGGGACGATGCTGATAACGATCAGCGGGAAACAGATCTATACAATTCTAGCATTCGGCCTCGGCATATCCGCGTGCCGAACGACGGGACTCTGGGGCATCAAGAAGGTATCTTAATCGAGTCCACCGATCCGGGCGTCCCGTGCTAATCTTATGGAAACAAAAAACACATCCTCAATACTCCCGGAGGAGAGATGTCGGCTCAACGCCTCGCAGTTCTGGCTGTGCTCGTTCTAGTTCTCGTCTCCAGTGCTCTGGCGCAAAACTTTATGAGCTCGACGCCAGTCAATCAGCTCTCCGTAACGGGGGGGCGAACTTTTGTCAGCACACAGACGATCCAGAATCCGCCCCCAGGCGACCTCAATCCCAAGATTCACTTCGGAAACCCGGCAAGCCTCGCTTTCAATTACGGTCGCCTGCTAAAGACCCACTCGATTTTCGGACTGTATGCGGAAGTACCGGTAGCGATGTTTTTCCGCATGGATCTCAACACCGGAGCGAATCAAATTCCCAAAGACATCGGGGCCTTGTTCGTGACCCCATCGGCGCGCCTGAACTTTTTTTCCAGCGACTCTGTCAGCCCGTGGGTTAGCGTGGGCGGCGGCTACGGCCGTTTCCGGGAAGCACCGGTCCTCAATTTCGGCGGACCGAACCCGGGGCCGACCGGCACCAATACCGGCGTGGTCCAGTTCGGGGGCGGATTGGATGTTTGGGTCTGGCACCGCTTTGGAGCACGCGCCGAGGTGCGCGACTTCTATTCGGGAACTCCCGCCCTCAACGTCGACACTGGCCGCAGCCGCCAGCACAACTACTACGTAGGAGCCGGCGTAATCTACCGCTTCTAGGGACTGTCGGATAAATCGGACGGGCTAACGCAGGCTTCACAGGCTGCAAAAAACTCGGGCTGGCCTCTGATTTTGGGCGGCGCAGCGGTTCATCGCTGCGTTAATTGACCTGTTTTTCACGGACGGCTTAAGCCACTGAGGGCGACAGCGGCGCCTACCACGACTTTTTCCGCACCCTGCCGTGCCGCCCGGTTGTTCCACGGGTCGTCGCGGCAACTCCGTATTCGCCCCTAGCTCGCTGCTGCGCGCTCAGCCGTTTCTTCAGGCCTCGCTTCGCCCGCGCTCGTGATCTCTCGGAAGAGTCCCGGCAGGCTGCGGGCGTCGTCCACCGACTCACCGAAACGCGCAGATTCGTAGGCGCGCGTAAACCGCGCCACCTTTTTCTGCAGCGCCGCTTCCTGAATGGCCGCGACGAAATCCAGCGGCGTTTGCGACGGCAACTTGCGCCATCCCCGCCTGGCCATTCGGACCACCATACGGTCATAC
>JBAVAA010000383.1:0-10894 GCA_049585515.1 Terriglobales bacterium
CCCTTACGGTCTCCACCATCAATCCCAGCAACGGGCAGACCGGAGTTCCGCTCAACGCCCGCATTGTTGCGGTGATGAGTAACAACGTCGATCCTACGACGGTAGGCACCGGCTCCATCACGGTTACTCCGTCAGGCGGCAGCGCGATCGGCGGATCAGTCAACCTGGCCAGCGATGGAGTCACCCTTACCTTCACTCCCAGCGGAGCTCTTACAGCTTCCAAGCTTTACAACGTTTCGGTCAGCGGCTTCGCCGACATCGACGGCAACCCAGTCACGGCCTTTACCAGTTCCTTCACGACCGGCGCCACTTCTTACAGCGGCGGATCGTTCACCCTGGTCTCGACTACTCCGGCTAACGGAGCGGCCAGTGTCCCGGTAACCAGTGCGGTCACGTTCACCATGAGCAACCTGATCAACGCGGCCTCGGTGAACCCCAATACCGTGTATGTCTACGCCAGCAATAACAATCAAATCGTGGCGGGGAACTACAACGTGAGTGGCGCGGCAGTGACGTTCACGCCGCTCGCGCAATACCCGGCCAGCACCTCGATCGGGATGTGTGTCAATGGACTGACGGACGAGGCAGGCAATGCGGCCGCTTCGCAGTGCTACAGCTTCACCACCACGGGCACACCCGACAATACGGCTCCGACGGTGACCATCATGCCGGCGAACGGCAGCATGAATGTGGGCCTCAACAGCCAGGTTGTACTGACCTTCTCGGAATCGATCAATCCCGCCACCATTACCCAGAACACGGTGACGCTGTTCAATGGCGTCACCCCGCTCAATTACGGCATGACTATCTCCCGCGATAATCGCACGGTCGTGCTGAATCCTGCGGGCAACACGTTTACGCCGGGCGCCACGATCAGCGTCGCGCTCAGCAATGGCGTTCAGGATCTATCCGGCAATGCCCTGGCAAGCACCAGCAGCCAGTTCACCTTGACCACGGCTCTTTCAAACAGCGCCCCCAGCGTAATCGAGATGCGTCCGGGCAACGGCGCAACCGAGGTCCCTGCCAACACGCTGGTGACGCTATTCACCAGCGCCGCCATGAACCCTGCCACCATCGCCGGAGCTCTGCACGTCGCAGATAACGGTCTGGTGGTTTCAGGAACGGTCCAGGTGTCCGCCAACGGACAGGCGATTTCGTTTACGCCAAGCGCTTCGTTCGGCGCCAGCGACGTGGTCCTGGTTACTCTGGACTCGACCGCGCTAAGTGCATCGGGCGTTCCCTTGTCGAGTTTCGGGGGATCGTTCACGGTGGCCGATTCCGTCAATACCGCGATCGCCAATGCGGTGGTGGTCAACCCCTTGCCGGGAGCCATCAATGTGCCGCTGAACACCGTCATTCAGATTGAGTACGACGAGCCCCTGGATTCCTCGACGTTCACGCTCTCGAACATCACTCTCCAGAACTTCGACACGGGAGCCTATCTGAGTCCGACGCTTTCGCTGGTGGGCACGGAAGTGATTAATATCGCACCCACGAGCAACTTGACGGCACACACGGATTACCAGGCGTGTATCACCCAAAGCGTGAAAAATACCGCCGAGAAGAAAGTGGCTCCCAACTGCTACTTCTTCACCACCGGCGCCGCGGCTGATACCGCCGCGCCGACAATCGTGTCGCTGGCGCCCACCAACAATTCCACCAACATCGGCACCAACGCCTCGGTTTCCGTGAACTTTAGCAAGTCAATCAATCCCATATCGGCGACCTCCAGCACAATCCAACTGAGCGCTGGTGGGACCGCTCTGCCCACGAGCATCAGTTTCCCCGTAACCCCGAGCGGAAACCCAGACTACACACGCGTCATGGTCACTCCGCAGGCCCCGCTGCCGGCCAGCACGCAGATTAAGGTCGTGATCAGCGGCGTTACCAGCGAGGCGGGTAAGGCCGTCGCGCCCACAACCACAACCTCATTCTTCACCACCCAAGCTCAGCCCGACTACAACGCACCCTACGTGCTCAATTCCAGCGTGCTGAACGGCCAGGCAAATGTTCCGGTGAACTCCGCTTTTGCCCTGCAGTTTAATAAGGCGATGGATCTCGGAAGCGTCGATGTGGCGACCTTCGGTGTCGGAATCGACTGCTACGGCGACGGGATTGTCCCGGCCACCACCTCGTGGAGCTCCGACCAAACCACGATCTTTATCGTACCTACGTTCGCACTGTCGGTCGGGTCCCAGTACTACCTGTATAGCTCCTCCCTGTCGGATCTCGCCGGGAACCAGCAGCAGGTCTTCTGCAATAGCTTCACCACCTCATTCAGCTTCAACGTCAATCCGCCAACGGTGGTGAACACCAACCCGGAGAACGCCCAGACCATGGTCCCGGTGAACACGCCGGTCCAGATTCTGTTCAGCGAGCCGATCAACGCCGCCAGCATTGGCCAGATCACGCTCAAGACGGGCGGTAACGCAGTGGCGGTGACGCCGACGTTCAGCGACGCCAGCCAGTTGCTGATTCTGACGCCGTCGGTAACGCTACAGCCCAACGCCAGCTATACGCTGAGCATCACCGGTGTCACCGACACCGCCGGCAATCAAATGACGAGCACGGTTACGAAGACGTTCACAACCGGGCCGACATTTGACCTGGTCACTCCGTCGGTAACCCTCGCGGATCCGCCGGCCGGCGCTACCGACATCGGCACGAACGTGGCCCCGCGCATTGTCTTCAATGAGCGGCTCAATGCGATCAGCGTCGTCAGCAGCTCTAACGAGCTCTATTACCAGGGCTCGGTAGAGTTGTACAACAACGCCAGCGGCCAATACGTTCCGGCTACGGTCAGCATGTCCGCGGACCGCCTGACAGCGATCATTACGCCCAGTTCGGCGCTGCAGCCCAATACTTCGTACAAGATCATGGTGGGCTCCGGCGCGCCCTACTACGACGTTGCCGGTAACGCCGGTACCAGCTACAGCAGCAGCTTCGTGACCGCCTCCACGTCGGATACGGTTTCAGCCTCGGTCAGCACCATCAATCCCGCGAACGGCCAAACCGGCGTCCCACTGAACGCGCACATTATCGCTGTGATGAGTGACCAGATCGATCCTACGACCATTGGCGGAACCTCGATCACGGTCACGCCCTCTGGCGGTAGCGCCATTGCCGGATCGCTCACACTGGCTAACGACGGCGTCACCCTCAGCTTTACCCCCAGCGCGCCGCTCACCGCTTCCACGCTCTATAACGTGGCGGTCGGCGGCTTCAACGATGTCGAGAGTAATCCGGTCACTCCCTTCGCCAGTTCATTCACGACGGGCACCGGTTCGTTCGGCGGCGGATCGTTCACTCTGCTCTCCACCAACCCGGCAGACGGATCGACCAACGTCTCGGTAACCAGCGCAGTCACGTTCACCATGAGCAACCTGATCAACGCCGCTTCGGTGAACCCGAACACGGTCTATGTCTATGCCAGCAACAGCAATCAGGTTGTGGCGGGCACCTACAACGTAAGTGGCGCGTCGGTGACATTCACGCCGCTGGCCTCGACCCAGTATCCGGCCAACACGCTCATGGGCATGTGTGTGAACGGATTGACCGACGAATCGGGCAATGCCGCCAGCTCGCAATGCAACAGTTTCACGACTGGCTCACCCGCCGACACCACGCCGCCCACGGTGACCATCACTCCGGCAAACGGCACCATGAACGCCGGCCTGAACACGCAAGTCGTGCTGACGTTCTCCAAGTCCATCAACCCGGCGACGATCACCGCCAGCAGCGTCAACGTGCTGAACCGAGACTTGCCACTCAACCTGCCCACCTCTGTCTCTCGCGACAACCGTACCGTCGTTCTCAACTACGCCAGCGCAGCGTTGCCGGCGGGAGCGACGCTGACGGTTACCGCCACGCACCTGATTACGGACCTTTCCGGGAACGCCTTGGCGGACACGACCAGCCAGTTCACCACTACTCCAGCGGTTCCGAACACGGCGCCGATTGTGACCACCATGCGTCCCGGCATTGGCGCGTCCAGTGTCCCGCTGAACACGGTGATCACACTGTTTACCAGCGCTCCCATGAATAGCGGATCGCTTCCCGGCGCTCTGCACATTTCACAAAATGGATCGTTGGTTTCCGGAACCACGACCGTAGGCAGCAACGGTCAGAGCATCGCGTTCACGCCCAGTTCCAGCCTGGCGCCGGGCGCCACCATTCAGGTTGTCCTCGATTCGACGGCGCAGGATGTTTACGGCAATTACCTGTCAAACTTCTCCGCCTCGTTTACCACGGCAGGTTCGATTGTGAACACTCCGGCCGCGGTGCAGGCAGTGAATCCGGCTCCGTTTGCCACCAATGTGCCGCTGAACACCGTTATCCAGGTGGAATACAATCAACAACTGGGCTCGGTCGCCTACCCGGCGGTGGCATTGTACGATTCCACGAACACCTCCGTGCCATCGACGGTGTCGCTGACAGGCAATGGCCAGGTAATCAACATCGCTCCCAACAGCCCCTTGAATGCTGGAGCGGTCTATACCGTACAGATCCTCTTCGTCCTCAACACCGACGGCGTGCCCGTGCAGCGCTTCAACATGACTTTCACCACGGGGTCGGCATCGGACTCGGTTGCTCCCAACGTCTTGACGGTCGCGCCTCCGAACTCGGCCATCAACGTCGGGACCAATGCCGGCGTCAGCGTGAACTTCGACAAGGCAATTAACCCGGTGTCGGTGACCGGCAGTTCGATCCAGTTGAGCAGTGCGTCCGTCACCGAGGTGCCGTCGAGCATCAGCTTCACGACCGACTACATGCGTACCATAATTGTTCCGCAGGCTCCGCTGCCCTCAAGCACGCAGATGACGATCGCCATCAACGGCGGCGCGAGCCTTGGCACCAGCCTCGTCACCAGCGTGGCCGGAATGGCTGCCGCCAACCAGAGTACTGGGTTCACTACCATGGCGGGCGCGGATTTCCTCGCTCCCTCCGTGATCAACTCCAGCGTCCAGAGCGGCCAGACAGTGGGCAACAACGCCGCGTTTGCCATGCAGTTCAACAAGCTGATGGATCCGGGCAGCGTGGACGGCGCGGCAGTCGGCGTATCTCCAACCGCCTGCTACTTCGGTGCGGTGCAGGCTTCGATTTCATGGAGTGCCGACCAGACCACGATCTTCGTGACGCCAACCAACCCATTGGCTAACGGAACCACATACTACCTGTATAGCGAGAACTTGATGGACATCTCCGGGAACACGCAGCAGACGAACTTCTGCGTGACCTTCTCCACTGGAGCCGGGACGGATTCCACCGGCCCGGTCGTGCAGCAGATCAGCCCGCCGAGCGGCCTGACCGGTGTGCCCATCAATGCACCCGTGCAGATCCTGTTCAACGAGCCGGTTTCCGCCGCGTCTCTGGGAGGCGTGACGTTGCAGCAGGGCGCTTCGGTCATTCCGACCACTGCTTCGTTGTATGACGGCAATCGCGGCGTCCAACTGCTGCCGAACGTGCCGCTGACGCCGGGCACGGTGTACACCATCAACGTAACCGGCGTTGTCGACATTACCGGCAACGTACAGTCCAGCGTCCCGTCGCAGTCGTTTACTACGGGAATGGGAACCGGTCTGGTCGTGCCAACGATCGTGTCGACGACCCCGACCAACGGTCAAACGAGCATTGCCACAAACACCAGCGTCCAGGTCGTATTCAGTAAGCCGATGGATCCAGCGTCGTTCGACCCGAACACCACCTTTGTACTGACGGGTCCGGGGAGTACGGTGGTTCCCGCTACCGTTACCTTCTCGCCTGATTACAAGACGGCTACACTACAGCCCTCGGCGAACCTGACGGGAGGCGGCGTCATATACACCATGCAGGTCGGGTATAGCGTCGCTACGCCCTTGGAAGACCTGGGTGGCAATGCCTACGTCTCCTCGTCCTTCGCGTTCAAGACGCAGTAAGGCAACGGATCGACTGAAGCGTAATTCGCCTACAAGGCTGAAGCGGGTTCCGGGATCGGCAGATTCCGGAACCCGTAAATTTTTGGGCTTCTCCACAAAGTACAATACGATTACGGCGGGCGCCGAGAAATGGGCTGCGCCTCATGAAGGAGGGGATTCCCCAGCATGGAAGGCGCCGGCCCGAATGCCCCGGCTGTCCGCACCGAGAACGTTTGCCGCTATTTCTCGATGGGCGAACCGTTGGTGCGTGCAGTGGACGGGATCTCGATCGACATCTATGCCGGAGAGTTTGTAGCTCTCCTCGGCGCATCGGGATCGGGGAAATCGTCACTGCTGAACCTGGTTGCCGGCCTTGACCGGCCTACATCTGGTGCCGTAATCATCCAGGGAGACAATCTGGCTGCGCTCTCCCGTGAGCAACTGGCCAAATACCGGCTTCACACCGTCGGCATGGTCTTCCAGTCGTTCAATCTGATCCCGAGCATGACTCTGCTGGAAAATGTGGAACTTCCCATGCGCTTTGCCGAGGTTGATCGCCGCGAGCGTGCGGCGCTGGCGCGCCAGTCGCTCGAACGCGTGGGTTTGAGCGGACGCCTGACGCATCGGCCAACGGAACTCTCGGGTGGAGAACAGCAGCGCGCTTCGCTGGCGCGTGCGCTCATCAACCGGCCCAGGCTTCTTCTGGCGGACGAGCCAACTGGCAATCTGGACAGCCGAACCGGCGCCGAGATCATGGACCTGATTCGCAGCTTCAATCAATCGCTCGGCATGACCGTGCTGATGGTGACACACGAACTGGCTCTCGCCGAGAAACACGCCCAGCGTCTAGTGTATCTAAGAGACGGAAAGCTCGTCGATGATGTGAGTAATCATCCCTTACAAAACTCCGCTCTGCCAAGCTATAACCAACCCAATGTCGCGGCAGTATCGAGCGATCCGCCGGGGGCGACAAAGTGAAGTCCTACGACGTCCTCGATCTTGCCGTGCGCAATCTGCGGGAGTCCCTGTTTCGCAATTCGCTGACCATGATCGGCATCTCCGTTGGCGTGGCCTCGCTGGTCGCCATGCTCTCGCTCGGCATCGGGCTACAGCAACTGGCTTCGCGCCGCCTGCAGAAGTCCGGATTATTCGACACGGTCGTCGCTACCTCCAGGCGGGACCTGAGCAACTTCCGCGAACAGCGCGAGAATGGCCCTCCGCGGGCCGAGAGTCCGGCGCTGGATGAAGCGGCGAGACAAAAGATTGAACAACTCCCCGGCGTTATCGAGGCCTATCCTGATATTCGATTCGTTACCGAAGTACGCTTCGACGACAAGCCGCATTTGACCATGGTGGCTGGCATCCCACTCTCCGCGAAGCATAACGATGCCTTCGAGGGAATGCAGGGCGGTTTTTTCTCGTCCGAAACTGCGCCGGAAGTCATCCTGCAGAAAGCGTTTGCCGAAGAATTGCTGGGGAAGACACCGATCCGGGGCGTCGACAACGCCAGCATCGCGGATGTTGCCAAGCCTTTGCTCGGCAAAGAGGTGACGATGCGCTATGCGGAACGCAGCGCCTCTGCTTTGCCGAGCGGGTCTAGTAACACTGCAGCGTACTCAGTCATCGCACGCCAGCAAGTGCTGAAAATTGTTGGCGTGACGGACCTCGATCCCGAAACCATGCGAGGCGCAGCTCGGGCCCGAGTGTTTCTTCCGCTGAAACTTGCGCAAGACCTTCATGTTATGCAGTCCTCCGACCTGCGCGATAACTCGTTCGGCGCAACGCCCACGTATTCTTCGCTTAGTGTGCGGGCTGCGAATCCCAATCAGGTTCCTGCCGTTGAAGACGCCATCAAGAAGATGGGTTTCGGCGCATTTTCCATCATCGATGCCACGCGCAGCATGAGCCAGTTCTTTGCCGTGCTGGATGTATTCCTCGGCATCTTCGGCAGCCTGGCGCTCGCCGTAGCTTCCATCGGCATCGTGAATACGCTGGTGATGGCCATCCTTGAACGCCGTCGCGAAATCGGAATTATGAAAGCGGTGGGCGCGAGCGACGCGGACGTACGCGGCCTCTTTTTCGCCGAAGCGGGCGCCATGGGTCTGGCCGGCGGGGCGGTCGGAGTCGCGCTCGGCTGGACCATTGGACGCCTCATTAATTTCGGAACCAACATTTATCTCCAGCGCCAGCATTTTCCGCCGGCGCAGATCTGGTCTGTGCCGCTTTGGCTTGTTCTTGGCGCGATCGCTTTTTCCATCGTCGTCAGTCTATTGTCCGGTCTCTATCCGGCGGCCCGAGCCGCCAGGCTTGATCCCGTGCAGGCGCTGCGCTACGAGTAGACTGGTGACAATGCGCCGTTGCTTGCCGTGGTTTCCGCTAGTTCTGATCGTGCTTCTTTTCTCGCGGGCCCAGGCTCAGGGCCGCATCGACTGCAACGTTTTCGAAAGCCATATTCTCGGTCAAACCGTCCACTATTGCGTGATGTTGCCTCCCGGCTATGACGCCGCGACTGCCGGCTCAACTCCGCGGCGTTATCCCGTGCTCTATTATCTGCACGGGCTCGGCGATAACGAACAGACTTTGTTCAAGAGCGGTGGATGGAACGTGATCGAAGATCTCCGCCAGCAGGGACAGATCGGTTCCTTTCTTGTGGTCGCGCCCGAGGGCAGGGGCAGCTTCTACATCAACTCCGCCGACGGACGTTTGCGTTACAGCGATTTCTTCATAAGCGAGTTCATCCCCTACATCGAGGCCCACTACCTGATCCGGCGGGAGCGCTCTGCGCGAGCCATTACCGGTTTCTCCATGGGAGGATACGGCGCGTTACGGTTTGCCTTCGCGCATCCCGAGCTATTCTCCTCGGTCAGCGCGGAAAGCGCTGCGATCTTCACCGAATCGCCGCAAGAAACAACCGCGGCCATGCATTCGGGAACTTCGCTGGAGAGAACGCTCGGCCCCGTGTTCGGCGATCCCATCGACGTTTCTCATTGGAATCAGAACAGTCTTTTCGTTCTTGCCAAAAAGAATCGGCGGCGTCTTGCAGGATTGTCGATCTATTTCAACTGCGGCCGCGACGACGACTTCGGATTTGAGAAAGGAGCCGCGGAACTTGACGGGCAACTTCAAGCCGAAGGCGTTAAACACGAATTCCACCTCTATCCCGGCAACCATGATGCCGCATATTTTCTGTCGCACCTCGGCGAAACGCTAAGATTCCATTCGCGTGCGTTCGCGGCCGGAAAGTAGCTTCACTGCCGACTCGTTCTTTCCGGGAGACGTGATACATTGGCCTTCGCACCAAAAGAAAAATGCAGTCCATTCTTAGCTGCTGGAGAAACGCTCGATGCGAACGCCCATCTTGACGATCACGAGACAGAAACTCGCGACGCTAACCATCGCAATTCTTGTCCTTCCGCTCTCAATAATCCTTGCCCCGGTAAATGTTCTGGCCCAGGTAAAACAAGAATCGCCAGTCACCAAACCCGAGCCTCCCAAGACCGAACCGCAGAACCCTGAACAATTCAAGCCAGAGCAGCAGGCAAGCAAGGGATCGGTCACCATTGGCGGCAATGTCATTAACTACGACGCCTTCGCCGGCACGCTCGTCGTGCATCCCAAAGGTTGGGACGATGTCCCGCAGAACGCCGACAAAGACGACAAGAACAAGCCCGCCGAAGCCAGCATGTTCTACGTCGCATATTTCAAGTCGGACAACAAAGGCGCGCCGCGCCCAGTCACCTTCCTTTATAACGGCGGACCCGGCTCCTCTACCGTGTGGCTTCACATGGGAGCGTTCGGGCCAAAGCGAGTGGTTACTGCCGACGACACCCACACGCCCGCCGCGCCTTATCCCGTGGTGAACAATGAATACAGCCTGCTCGACGCGACCGATCTGGTATTCGTCGACGCGCCCGGCACCGGCTTCAGCCGCATCGCCGGAAAGGACAAGGAGAAAGCGTTCTACGGCGTCGACCAGGACGCGTGGGCCTTCGGCGATTTCATTTCACAGTTCCTCTCCAAGTATGGACGCTGGAATTCGCCCAAATATCTGTTTGGCGAAAGCTACGGCACCACGCGATCCGCCGTCCTCAGCAATATTCTGGAGACCGAGCGCGATGTCGACTTCAACGGCGTGATCCTGCTATCGCAAATCTTGAACTTCTCGCTCGATTCGGATTTCCCTGAGTTCAATCCCGGTGTCGACGTGGCGTATGCGCTCAATCTGCCGACCTATGCCGCCTCCGCCTGGTATCACCACAAACTGCCCGGCGCTCATCCCGAACTCGCGCCACTGCTGACCGAGGTCGAGCACTTCGCCATGAACGATTACGCGCTGGCGCTTGGCGCCGGCTCTTCCCTTCCGGCGGACCAACGTCATGCTATCGCCGCCAAGCTTCACGAATATACCGGACTTCCGGTGGCATACATCGAGAAAGCCGACCTGCGAATCAATGGCGGAGAATTCTCCAAGAATCTGCAGGACGAAAGCAATCTCACCACGGGCCGCCTCGACACGCGCTTTTCCGGGCCCACATTCGATCCGCTCAGCAAAGAGGCGGAGTACGATCCGCAGTCGGCGGCAATCTCTTCGGCCTACGTCTCCGCCTTCAACGACTACGTACGAAAAGATCTGAAGTATGGCGAGAACAAGGAATACAAACCGGAGATTGAACTCTTTAAATGGTGGAGCTTTGCGCACCAGCCTCCCGGCGTTCCGTTTCCGTTGCCCGGAGCAACCAACGTGATGCTCGATCTCGCCACCGCGATGAAGTACAACCCGCAACTCAAAGTTCTCTTGAACGCCGGGTATTTCGATCTCGCCACGCCGTTCTACGAAGGCATCTACGAGATGCAACACCTGCCAATTCCGCCTGATTTGCAAAAAAATATCGAATTCAAGTTTTACGAATCAGGACACATGGTCTACGCCCACGCAGCCTCGCTGAAAGCGATCCATGACAACGTCGCGGAGTTTATCCGCGGCAGCGATAATTCGCGAC
>JBAVAA010000384.1:0-9618 GCA_049585515.1 Terriglobales bacterium
CCATGTGCGCTTGCCGACCAGCGGGCCCAGTTGCGCTTCACGGAAGTACCACGGCATCGCATCGCCGCCTGAGCCGGCAAATTCATTAGTGATCATCACCTTGGGTCCCAGGATAGAGGCCTGCGGAGTGCGGTAGATCGCGCCATAGCGCGGGGCCCACCAACTCATCAGTGTGCGCTGCATGGCGTGGATGATGTAATCGGCGGCCTGGCCACCGCTGTTGAAACGCTCATCCATCACGGCCCCTTGCTTGTCGAGTTGGGCAAAGTAGTACCGGTTGAAGTTGGTCAAACCGCCCATCGCTGTATCCGGCAGATACACGTAGGCTAGCTTCCCGCCGCTCAGATCCTGCACCTTACGGCGGTTCGCCTCGATCCACGCGAGGTTGCGCAGAGTAAGCTCATCGGCGACCGGCGTCACCGTAATCTCATGGGAGTCTTTGCCACTCGCGTCTTTGGCGATTTTCAGCACGACCTGCGTTCCCGCGGTGCCTTCGAGCAAACGCTGAATGTCATCAGATGCGGTTAGATCTTTTCCGCCAATGGCGAGAATGAAATCTCCTTCTTTGACTTTCACTCCCGGCTCCGCCAGCGGTGCATGCGCCCTCGGATTCCAGTGCTCGCCGGTGTAAATGTGTTGTATCCGGTAGCGACCGTTGACAATCTGATAGTCGGCGCCGAGCAGTCCTCCCCGCACCTGATTCGGGTGGGGAATGGTGCCGCCATTGCCGCGCAGATGGCCGACGGAGAAGTCACCGAGCATCTCCTGAAACAGATAATTCATATCGGTGCGCGAACCAACTTCGTCGAGATAAGGCTGGTACTTCGCTTCCTGCTTATCGGGGTCCACTCCGTGATAGTGCGGATCGTAGAAGAAGCTGCGCTCGATCTGCCATATCTCGTGAAACATCTGTTTCCACTCGGCGCGAGGATCGACACGGACTTCCATCTTCGACAGATCGAGTTTTCCCTCGCCGGGCTTGACGGGCGCGTCGGCGGGAGCGATAACAAACGTCGGCGGCGGACCGGCGGTGGTCGGCGGCCCTTCGGACTCGCCATGCGCCATCTCCAGCAGCATTTTCTCGCCGTCGAAGGAAAGGTCAAATCCCGAGAGGTGATCGGCGAGCTTTTCGGATTTTTTGGTCTTCAGTACAAAACGGATCAGTGTCTGTCCGCGATCCTGCTGAAATCTTCCGCCGCCTTCAAGCAGATAGAGCACACCTTCCTTGCCCGTCGCGAGGCCTGAATATGCGGCGGGAGGCAACGGCAACGCGGCGGCCCGATCTTCGAGATGCTCGAGATCGACTTTTACCGGTGTTGCTTTCTCGGGCCTCTGCGGCTTGCTTGCATCCTCCGACTTCTTTGCTGCATCGGAATCGTCTTTATCCGCGGAGGTATCGCCGGAGTCCTTCTTATCCTTGCCCATCGCGTCTTTATCCGTATCTTTTTTGTCTCTGTCCTTGTCCTTATCTTTATCTTTGTCTTTGTCTTTCGTGTCCTTATCTTTCGCTTCTTTTTCTCTCGCTTCGGGCGTCTTCTCGTCTTCACTTTGGGGCGCCACCGGAGAGACTGTATCCGCCGCCAGAGCAAGCCCATATATGCTGCGGGTGACCTCGAATTCGTCGCTGCTCATGTCCAGTCCGCTGGTGGAAGTGCCGTAATTCGTGCTTTCGGTGAAATAGAGGTATTTTCCGCCGCGGTCAAATGCAGGAAAGCGAACGTCGCTCATTCCGTCCGTGATTTGAGTGCTCTTGCCCGAGACCACTGAGTGCAGGAAGAGCGCGTGGAACCGGTTCGAAACGGTCTGCGTGTAGGCGAGCCACTTCGAGTCGGGCGACCAGGATGCGTCAAAGTCCCCGTCGTCGACCACGGCCTTATCGATGACTGTGGCCTTGCCGGTTACGGTGTCAAGGAACCAGATCTCCATTTTATTGTCGTGGAAGGCGATCAGCTTGGAGTCTGGCGACCAGACCGGCTGAAAATAAAAGGTGGCGTCGTTCGCGAGTGGAAACTTCTTCACTTCGCCTGCGCCCGTCTGGCTGCTGATGTGTAGCGCATACTGGCCGGATTCATCCGAGAAATAGGCAATTTTCTGTCCATCCGGCGACCATGCCGGCTCACGCTCCATCACGCCTGGAGTACTGGTGATATCCCGCGTCGTACTTTCTTTGGCGGGGACGGTGAGAATGTCGCCATGCGCTTCAAAGACCGCCCGCAGGCCAGTTGGCGAGATGCCATAGTTCTGGATATCGCGATCGGCGGGCGAGATGCGCGGGCGCACGTCGGGCAGATCTGCGCTCAAATCGACGTTGATCGGGCGGGCCTGACCGCTGGCCGTGTCGTACAGGAAGAGTTCGCCGAACCGGTCATAGACAATGCCGCCCGGGCCCGCGCTCGCCGAGCGAATATCTGCGCCGTCGTTCTTGACCACTTCAGTCACAGATTTCGTTGCCGGGTCAAAACGAAACAGCGAGATTGGGCCATTGCGGTCGGAAAGAAAATAGACTTCGTTGCCTACCCACACAGGATTGAAGTCGTTCGACGCTTCGCGCGGGACCTTCACCACGTCCAGCGTGGCCATGTTGGCAATCCATACCGAGCTGGCGAGGCCGCCACGGTAGTTTCTCCAGGCAACGTAGGTGGAATAATTGAAAGGCGATGCGCCGCTCACCGGCGAATAAGCAAAGTATTTTCCGTCGGCGGAAAATTTACCGGAGAAGGCCATGGGCAGCGGAAGGGCGGTGGGAAGGCCGCCTTCGAGCGAAACCTTAAACAGCTTGGTATAACGGGGACTGTTGCTTTCGCGATTTGAGCGGAAGATCACGGATTTGCCGTCCGGTGTCCATCCCACCGCGAAATCTGCAGCCGGATGATGGGTGAGGCGCTTGGGAACTCCGCCCGCTACGGGAACGACAAATACGTCGGTATTGCCGTCGTATTCTCCCGTAAAGGCGATCATGGCGCCATCGGGCGAAAAGACGGGATCGGTTTCAATGCCGGTTCCGGCCGTCAGGCGGGTGGCGTGTCCGCCATTTCGGTCGACGGTCCACAGATCGCCGGCGTAAGAAAAAACAATCGTTGTGCCATTGAAGGACGGCCGCTGCAGCAAAGGATGCGAAGCTTGAGCGGCAAGGAGAAGCGGGCAAAACGCAGCGAAAATTGCGACAAAAAACGGGCGGATCGAATTCATTTTTCTTGCTCCGTAGGTGGCGCCGGAACCGAGACTCGCATCTCGCCGTTAAAGGAAAATTCCGGCGGCTGTCCCTGTAGTAAAACGCTTGCAGTAACGTTGTGCAGTACGCTGAAGGTGGAGTCTGTTCGATTGGCGACCACGCAGCGTCACCCGAGCAGTCTATATCAATCGATTGCAAATCAAAATCTGTGAAGGCGACTTTTGTTCCACGAGCTACACTGAATTGTCACAGCCTGTTTGGAAAGAGGATTAGTGAGACACAGTTCGCGGTGCCATCCGGTTCTTCTGCTCGTCATAACCTTCCTTCTATTTCAAACGGATCTCTCGCTTTGGGCGCAGGGAAGCTCCGGCGATCGAATTTTCTTTCATGCCAAGATATTCACCGGCAATCCTGAGAATCCTTATGCGGACGCGGTTGCGATTCGTGGCGACAAAATTCTTGCGGTCGGCAATCTTCCCGAGGTGTTGAAGTCTGCGTCTGCGAATGCCGAGGGCATTGATCTGGGGGGCAAGACTCTTTTCCCTGGATTCATCGATTCGCACAGCCATTCGATTCAAGGCGGCCTGAGCCTGATTTCCGCCGACGCCAGCGAGAAAGTGCATTCACTTAATGAGCTTGTGCCTTTTGTGCAAGACGCGAAGAAGACGGGCAAGGGTATGCGCGGCGACGTTCTGGAGATCCTTGGCCTGCCGCTCGAGTTCTGGTCGCATTGCGACGCCCTCAATGCCCAGTTCAGCACCGGGGCTTACGAGAAGCAGAGTGTTCTTCTGCGCGGAATGGATGGGCATACAGCCTGGGCGAATCGCGCGCTACTGCAACGCGCCGGAATTACAGCCGATTTTCTGAGCAAGCTTTCCGCCCAAGAAAGGAGCTATTACGGCGCGAACAAAGACATGCAACCGAATGGTTTTCTGGTTGATGCCGGCATGGAGAAAATTGAACCGTTCTTGCCTAAGCACACCTCCGACGAATTGCTGGCGGCGGGGCGCGCCGCTCTCGCATACAACTACAGCCTTGGGATCACGGCGTGGCTTGATCCGTGGGCGACTGAAGATGTGTTGGAGTCGTATAAGTTGCTGGCGGATCGGGGTGAGCTGACTTCGCTGGTGGCCGCGTTTCCGCGGGTGTTTGCGAAGGACCCTGTGACGGAACTGGCGGGGGTGCGGAAGACGCGTGAGATTTACAAGAATGTTCCCAATCTATACGTAAGCGGGATCAAGGTGTTTGCGGATGGAGTAGTGGAATATCCGTCACAGACGGCACATCTCAGCAAGCCGTACACAAACACCGGGCGGAATGGGGATTTGCTGTTTGAGTCGAAGAAGTTTGCCGAGCTTTGCGTGTTGGCCGACAAGCAGGGATTGATCATCCACGTACACGCGATCGGCGACGGCGCGGTGGAAGAAGCATTGGATGGAATCGCGGCGGCGCGCAAGGCCAACGGAAATTCCGGGTTGCCCCACACGATCACGCATGAACAGTTCGTGCGGCCGGAGGATTTTCCGAGATTCCGTGAACTGGGAGTGGTGAGTTCGCTGCAGCTTTTCTGGGCGGATGCGAGCCAGGATACGATTGAAATTGTGAAGCCGTATCTGGATCCCGAGATCTACCGGTGGCAATATCCGGCTCGGTCGATTCTCGACAACGGCGGGATCATTTCGGGCGCGAGCGATTGGCCGGTTTCGACGGCAAACGTATTTTGGGCCATTTATCAGGCGGAGACACGAAAAGGGCCGGAGGGGGTGCTCGACCCATCGCAAAAGATGCCGCGAGAAGCGATGTTCTATGCGTACACGCGAAACGCGGCCAGGGCCATGAATCTCGACTCCATCGGGGTTATCGCGGCGGGCAAGCGCGCGGATCTGGTTTTGCTGGATCGCGACGTTTTGACGATCTCTCCGGACGAAATGCGGGGGACGCAGGTGTTGTGGACAATGGTTGCTGGAAAAACCGTCTATCAGGCAAGGTAGACCTTTCTATTCAGGGCATACACCGGCCACTTTCGACCCAAAGTACACTGTGGCGCTGACAAACGGGCAATCTGGCCGTGTACGGTCGCACACTTTAGAAGCGGACTCCTGAGAGAGGCATCGTCCAGCGCATCGCGGTACTTTAATGCAGAGGCTCAATAGCCGTTTCTGCGCAGGCCTCGCCAAGCAGAGGATGACTATGCCCGCTTCCATCATGCCCGCTCCCAACGGTCACACGGCTCGGCGCAGTTCGCGAGTCGCGGTTCAGGTTCCAATCCGCGTGACGAGCATGGAGGCCAGTGCCCAGTTCTCGGAAATCTGTGAGACGCTGATGGTCAGTGCGCATGGTTGTGCGCTCCGCTTCCCACTGAAGTTGAATACTGGAAGCGCGTTGCGCTTGCACAACCGAAGAGGGCGGCAAACCACGGCATACGTGGTTTTCTGCCAACCGATGGGAGCGGATGGACCGGGCTTCCGGCTGGGTGCGCGGCTCGACCGGCCGGACAATTTCTGGGGATTGGAATCCTGTCCCGACGATTGGGGTGTAGTGGAGATGCCCGCGCCAGGAAACGATCAAACTCCCCAAAAACCGTTGGCGGGTGCCACTGTTCTGTACAAACCGCGGAGTTCATCACAGACCTCGCAAGCCCTTTTCGACAAACTGGAGGAGTTCCTCTCCGAAGACCGTTTGCAGAGCATACTTGCGAAACTCATTCGGCCCCTGGAAGCGGAAGTCACCGCACTCCGCGAAAAGGTGGGTGCGAATTCCAAGCACAGCCGCTTCGAGGTTTCACTGGGGTCTATTCCTCCTGAGTTGGAGGAGAAGCTATGGGAACGGCTGCGGAGAGAGGTTGGGGCGCGCGCTTTGCAGCAGACTCGGGAACAGTCCGCAGAGATATTTGGCTCGGCGGAGATGGCTATCGAGCAGAAGATCAGCAGCGCTCTGGGAGAGTTTCGGCACCGCTTGACCGGTGAACTGCACGCGGTTGAACAACGGGCGCAAGGACTGTCAAAGGAACTCGCGGGCACAGCACAACAGCATGCCCGCCTTGGAGTCGAGAAACTGCAGCGACAGGCATCGGAGGCAGGCGCAAGTCTTAACGTAGAAGGGGAAAAGTTCCTGCGCTCTTTGCAGGCGCAGCTTGCAGAATCACACGATGGTCATCGCCGGGAGATCGAGCAGCTCCACGTCAGTGCTGCGGGAAAAGCGTCCCAACTGCAGTCGGAAATTGCCGACCTTGGCCGGAAGATTGCGGCATTGAACGAATCCGTCCGCCGCGTTGAGTCGGAACTCGACGCGCACCTCGAGACTCTGGCCAGCGATATTGTCTCGGGCGCCGAAACAAAGATTGGGAGCGCTGCAACCGCGGCCCTGAAGGACTTGCAGGCTCGTGGGTCGAAAGAAGTCGAAACTATGCTGAGCGAGATGTGCAGCCACGTGAGAACGATTCAGAATCGGATTGAGGATTCCTTCTCCGCTTCGCTGAAAACCCAAAGCGATGAGGCGGTGCAGTCGATCGCGCAACAATTCGAGGAACTCGAGCCACAAGCGCTGGGAAAATGGAGGCTTGCTCTCGCCAAAGACTTGAACTCGGTGGCGAACATCCTGGGTCAACACCTTCGTCAGGAACTCGAGCCTGCAGACTGCCGAGCCGAAAAAGGCAAGCCGCGGCCACTGAGTTAGCCTGGCGGGCGGCATTCTGTTGAGGCAGTTGGTTGCCGTTACTTTTGGTATTGGCGTCAACCAAAAAATGAATGCAAAAATAAACTGTTGAGGGTCCCCCGCCGGCGACGCGTTCGAATCCCCTCTTTTTGTCAGGTTTTTGAACTGCTTCTTCAGTTCGAGGAGGTGCCATATTCGCGAGTTACGGATTCATGCTGCTCTGCCGGTGCGAGTGGCTTGGGCAGAGAGTGAGCAGGCGATCAAGCAGATTGCCTACACGCTCGATGTGAGCCCCAAAGGCGCACGGCTGGGCGGAGTCAAGGGCTTGAAGAGCCCGGGCCAGGTGATCATAGTCAGGCGCAATACCGACGAGGCGCGATTTCGCGTCATCTGGATCGGACGGCCGCGTACTCCCGAAGAAGGTCAGATCGGGATCGAGTGCGTCGAAGACGACAAAGTCATCTGGGATGTGGATTTCGCTCAGGCAGAAGAAGATTTCCAGCCTCTGGGCGCCGCGAACTCAGGGTCAGTCCGCTCATGGTCTGCCTCCCAACCGCAGGCAAAATCCATCGATTACATTTGCCACGGTTCCGCTAAGGTGTGGGCGGACGAAGTCGGTACTCGCACGGAGGCATGGCTAACGAGAATCGGTTTTTCCGGATGCGAACTCGAAACTGCCGTGCGGTTGCCGCTCAACAGTCCGCTCGTATTGCAGCTGCATATTGGAGAGACGCAGCTCACTATCAAGGGCACCCGGCGCGAAAAGGATATTGCAGGTACGTGGATCGAGTTTACCCATATCCGTCGAGGTGATCGGACCATTCTGCAGGGGCTTATCCCTCGACTTTCCAAAAAAGACGCTATGGAGAACCAGCCCATAGAAGAACTTTGTGGGGCGAGCCATTCTTGCTTGCTCTACACCTCTCCCGAAGAACAACTGGCAGCCATAATCCCTTTTGTGCGGGGCGCTTTGAAGCGTGGAGAACGATGTCTCTACATCGTCGATGAAGATCCTGCCACCAAGATTGATGCTTTCCGCGACGCGGGCATTCCGGTGGACGAAGTCATCAAAGCCGGAGCAATTGTTATTCCCACCAAACGCGATACATACCTGAAGAGTGGAGATTTCGATCCGGGATGGATGTTGAAATTCGTCCAAGATCAGGTGGCAGCCGCGAGAACCGACGGGTTCACGGCTCTGCGGCTGACTGCGGAAGTGAACTGGATCCAAACGGAACGGGATGCTGCGAATTTCTTAGAGTATGAGTCCAAGATAAACGAGATCATCCCGCAGATCGGGGTCCTGGGTATGTGTCAATATCACCGGCACCAGGTCGGCCCCAACATGATTCCCGGGATTCTCGACACGCATCCGCAAATCGTGGGAACGCGTGGCATTCACCGGAACCCCACCTACGGGCAGTTTAAGGGACGCGAGCGAAGTTGAGCATCGCGAAGTTGAGCATCGGAGACACAAACTCCGACAACGTGGGAGATTCCTGAAAAGTTACGCGCTTCTGGGCTGGTCGGAGATTCAACCCACAGGCTATTTCGCAGTCGATTGACTCAGTGCCCGGCGCTCTGAAGTTTGCTCTGAAGTTTGGCCTGAACTTTTTTCTGAACTTTGGCCTGGTCCCAGGGTGCCACGCAGTATGTCGAAAACGTCGTCGGCCGATAGGGGTTTGCTGAAGTAGTATCCCTGAATTTCGTCGCAATGATGTGCGCGGAGGAACGACATTTGCGCTTCGGTTTCGACGCCCTCCGCAATTACCTTAAGATTCAGGCTTTTTGCCATGCTGATGATTGCGGCCGTGATCGCCGCATCGTCAGGATTCACGGCGACGTCGCTCACAAACGAGCGGTCGATTTTGAGCTTGCTAACGGGGAAATGTTTCAAATAGCTGAAGCTCGAGTAGCCGGTTCCGAAGTCGTCAATTGCCAGCTTCAGTCCCATGGCCTTCAGGTCCTGAAGGACCAGAAACCGCACGTCTGCATTGGATAGCAGCAGACTCTCGGTGAGTTCCAGTTCCAGATATTGGGAAGCGAGGCCGGTTTCATTCAGAACCTTTCTGATAAATTCCCGGAAGCCTTCCTGGCGAAACTGGACTGCCGACACATTTACAGCCACTGATACTGGGGGAAGCCCGGCATCTTGCCACTTTCGTGCTTGGGAGCAGGCCGTTCTGAGCACCCATTCACCGATGGGCATGATCAGGCCGCTGTTCTCAGCAATTCGTATGAACTTATCAGGTGGCACGAGGCCTAATTCCGGGTGTTGCCAGCGGAGGAGCGCCTCCAACCCGGTAATCCGTCCCGTGCCCATATCCATCTGCGGTTGATACTGGAGAAACAGTTCTTTTCGGTCGAGGGCCAGTCGTAAGCTGTTTTCCAACGTCAATCGCTCCACGGCCTGAGCGTTCATATCCTCCGTGAAGAACCGAAAGCTGTCACGGCCATATTCCTTGGCGCTATACATGGCGGCATCAGCGTGCTTGATGAGAGTTTCGCCGTCCTGCCCATGTTCCGGGAAAATGCTGATGCCTAGACTGCAGCTAACGTTGAGTGGGTGACCTTGAACGACAAATTCAGCCGTGATTGCATCCATGAACCGCTCAGCGGCAACGGCCGCGTCGGGAATATCTCTTACATCGGTCAACACGATGAGGAACTCATCTCCGGCCAGCCGCGCGACGGTGTCTTGCCCACGCGCCGTATTTTTGAGGCGTTCTGCAGCCTCTTTCAGGAGAAGATCGCCGACCGAGTGCCCGAGCGAGTCGTTGACGTTCTTGAAC
>JBAVAA010000385.1:0-6362 GCA_049585515.1 Terriglobales bacterium
CGCATGGTTTGGCGGCCCTGGGCGCGTCGGTCCAGTAAAAAGAACGAGTTTAAGGCCCGCGTCTTTTTGCGCCACCCTGACCTGCGTATTGTAGGACTTCGTGCGGAAAAGGCAAGCCCACACCGGAGCGTCGCCGAACTGCTACCAAAGACAATCACCAGCCGCCGCTAACGCCCCGGCAAGAATCCGGGCAGAAAGCGAAGGAGCAAATGAAACTGACGCATGTGGCACTGAATCGCGTGGCAAAGACTATGGTGCTCGGGCTGGCCGTTCTATTGGCATCGAGCGCTTTCGCAAGCAACAAGGGTTCGCTGATCGTGCGGGAGCCGGTCGAAGTTAATGGCCAGCAACTCGCGCCCGGAAGCTATCAACTGCGCTGGGACGGCACAGGATCGAACGTTGAAATCAGCTTCATGCAAGGCAAGAAAGAAGTCGCGAAGGCGTCGGCCAAGCTCGTCGCACTCGATAAAGCCCCCGACTACGACTCGGCAGTCGTGGACCATGCCAGTGGCAAGGCAACGGTTTCTGAACTGCGCTTCGCCGGCAAGAAGTATGCTCTGACGCTGGGCGCCACCGAGAAAGCGGAAATGAGCGGGAGCTCAACCAAGTAACTTACTAATTTACGGACACGGCGCACAGGGGAGCGCTTCGGTGCTCCCCGATTCTCATGAGCGTGGTTCTAGCCGCGCTATAAGCCGTGCTAACTCTCACGGCGTCACTCAGCCTTCTGTAGTTCCGCGCTTATATGAACGCTGCTACCAGCAGTCGATTTCAGCTTTCGCTCCCAATCCTTGAATCCCAGTTTTTTAACCGATACCGAGTGATCGCCTTCGCTCACTTGAACGTCAGAAGGCGTGTTGCCGACAAAACTGCCATCGACCTCGATATCGGCTCCGGAGGGAATCGAGTCGACCTGAATCTTGGCGGAGACAAGATTGCCGGCACTTGGATTTGGGTTAGGTGAAGATGAAGGAAGTTGGAACTTCGCGATGTCAAGTTTCAGATCACCGTTAACATATGCCGTGATTTCGGTGCCTTTGGGAATCGATATGTCCTTACCATGCATGAACAGAAAAAACGGTGCGGCGGGAAAAAACACAAGACTCGTCGCCACGATTCCGGCTGTCATCCCCACGGTATGGCTGCCACCTTTCACTTCCTTAACCGCGCGCAGCGCAGCCTTATCGCCGTTTTCCAACTTTACATAATCGATGTTGATATCCAGTTTTCCGGCGCGGCCCATACGGCGTTTCGATTGTGCCTCTGTAACTGTCGCATAAGCGAGCCCGCCCTTCGGGATGACGAGAGTGCCATTAACACTAACGTCCTGGAGCACTTCGAAATCCAAGGTGTCGCCAACCTTGGCGTCGCTGGACGAGACTGTACGGTTGAGTCGCAACTTCACCGGCGTCGCGTCTTCCTGCACGAATCCTTTTGCGGAAGTGAAGTTGGAACTGTCTGCCGTCTGTTGCTGCGGCATGGCTGGTTCGCTAGTCGGAGCGGCGGGCGATCGAGAATTATTTGTCTGGGCCACCAACCCATGAGTCAGCAGCAAAGCCACCAGGAATGATGAGAGCACTTTCTGCATGAAACCTCCATGTCTCGCGGTCGACATTCCGCGGACAGGCCATTATCCTCCGTGCAGAAAGTAAGTCAATGAGAATCTAGGTCATCCCGGGTTTCAGTACTTAGGCATCTTAGGATCAACCCGCTCCGCCCAAGCCGTAATTCCGCCCGTCAAGTTATGCACTCTAGTAAAGCCGGCCTGCTTCAGGAATGCCACTGCTTTAGCGCTGCGTCCGCCCATCTTACAATGGGTAACGATTTCGCGGCTGGAGTCGAGTTCACTTATGCGCTTCGGCAGATCGCCGAGCGGAATGAGATATCCATTCAAATTACAGATCTGGTATTCGTGGGGCTCGCGCACATCGAGAATAAAGACGTCGGCTTTGGCGTCGAGTTTCTTCTTTAGCTCTTCCACCGACATCACGGGTAAGTCGCCTCCATAGACCGGCGCTTCTTCACCGCGGATTCCGCAGAACTGTTCGTAATCAATCAGCTTGGTGATTGTCCGGTGCGTGCCGCAGACGGGGCAATCGGGATTCTTGCGCAGCTTCAGTTCGCGGAACTTCATGCCCAGGGCATCGACTAGCAGCAATCGTCCTACCAGCGAATCGCCTTGCCCCAGAATCAGCTTAATAGTCTCAGTCGCCTGAATCACGCCGACGAGGCCTGGGAGAATGCCGAGCACTCCGCCTTCGGCGCACGAAGGCACAAGGCCCGGCGGCGGCGGTTCGGGATAGAGACAGCGATAGCATGGTCCGTCTTCGGTTGCAAACACGCTGGCTTGCCCTTCAAAACGAAAGATCGAGCCATAAACGTTGGGCTTGCCGGTGAGCACGCAAGCGTCATTGACCAGGTAGCGCGTGGGGAAATTGTCGGTGCCGTCGGCGACGATGTCGAACTCGCGAAATAACTCCAGCGCATTGGCGCTGCTCAGTTTCGTATCGAAAGTCCGCAGATTGAGAAAGGGATTAATCGCCTTCAGTTTTTCAGCGGCAGAATCGAGCTTCCGGCGGCCAACGTCGGCGGTGGTGTGGATGATCTGGCGCTGCAGGTTCGTGTAGTCCACGACATCAAAGTCAACCAGGCCAAGGGTGCCAACGCCCGCCGCAGTCAGGTAAAGTGCGAGCGGCGAACCAAGTCCGCCCGCGCCGATGCACAAAACTTTCGCCGCCTTTAGTTTCTGCTGCCCTTCCATGCCCACCTCGGGCATGATCAGATGGCGTGAGTAGCGCAGGATTTCGTCGTTGCTTAAAGCTTCAGGTTGAGCAGCAGCGGGCTTGACGTCAGAAAGCGTAGCCATAGTTTCACTCAGCCGCCAGCAATCGACGGCACAATGGAAATGGTATCACCGTCTTTCAGCGCGGTGGCCTCTTTCTCGAGGTAGCGCATGTCTTCGTCATTCACGTATACGTTGACGAACGCGCGCAACTTGCCATCATCAGTATAGAGATGGCGCTTCAGGTCGGGATGCTGTGAGACCAGGCCAGCCAGGGCCTCGCCCACGGTTTTACCTGGAACATCGACCGAGGCCTGTTTCCCCGAGTATTGGCGAAGTGGAGACGGAATCTGGATCTGGGGCATGTAAACAAAGATGCTATGGTACTGGGCAAAGATGCAAGCACGAAATGGAGCGACGGGTGGTCCACGCAATAACCAAGCCGCAATAACCGAGCCACCGATGGAAACCGACAAATACAAACGCCCGCGAGGCTTTGCCCCCATCGGCATATTTTTGGCGTTTGGCGCAACCATGGCCGCCTATGCAGCTATCACCCTGCTCAAGCCTGGGACCGTCCTTGATCGGCTGTGGGCTTTGAACAAAACCGGCCACGCACAGCTCGCGCCGTTGGGCAAAGGCGTTGGGCTCGGTTTCTGTTTGCTTTCCGCGGCATTATGCGCTGCTTCCGTCGGTTGGTTCCGGCGCCGCTACTGGGGATGGCTTCTGGGAACGACGATCATCGCGATCAACGCTGCGGGCGATCTTGTGAACCTGGTAATCTGGGACCGTTTGAAGGGTTCGTTGGGAGTCGCGATCGCGGGTCTGCTGCTCAGCTACATGATCCGCCCGAACGTACGAAATTACTTCACGGCGGGCCTTAAAGAATCAACACATACCTGAAGGCGTCTCGCTTAGCCCGTAGTCAGACGACTTCGGTCTTTTCGTCCACGAATTTCTTGTCAGCCTCGTCGGTGCCCGTCAATTCGAACGAATTTGTGATCGTCGCCTTCCCTTTTTCCACGCTCGTAATGACGTACGAACAGCCGAGCCAGTGGGCTTCGGCGAGGTCGGTGGGCGACCATCGCGCGGGATGATCGGGGTGAGAGTGATAAAACCCGACAATATCGTGGCCGCGCTCGCGGCCTTCGCGCTGAATGCGGATGAGTTCCCTGGGATCGATGTTATAGCGGTTGTGGGGCGAATCCGCGCGCGTATTGCCGCAACGCGCAATCCGTACGACGGTTTTCGCGCCGTTCTCGTCAAACCGACCAAGCAGCACGCCACAGCATTCGTAGGGATAGGTTTCTTCTCCATGTTGACGAAGGGAGAAGTAATCGGATTCAGATAGATTGAGCATGAGAACCATTTCACCACTGAGGCACGGGGGCACGGAGCGAAACCTTGCCTTGATTTTCTCCGTGACTCCGTGACTCCATGGTGAACCCGAACCTATTTTTCATGCCAAAATCTCTCGCTCAGATATTTCTCGCCAGAGTCGCAGAGGATGGTCACGACAGTTGCCGGTTGATTGATTTTCAGACTCTCGATGACTTGCAGGCTGCCCACCACCGCGGCGGCGGCGGAGACTCCGACCAGCAATCCCTGCTCGCGCGCCAGACGCCGGGCCATGACGTGCGCGTCTTCGGTAACAATCTCCAGATTCTGGTCGGCAAGCGACGGGTCGTAAATGCGCGGCACGATAGCCGAGGGCAGGTGTTTCGCGCCTTCAATGCCGTGGAAAGGCGAGTCCGGTTGGAGCGAGATGCAGCGGATGCGCGGATTCAACTCGCGCAAACGCCGCGTGGCGCCGACGAAAGTTCCGGTGGTGCCGAGCATGGCAACGAAGTGCGTGATGCGTCCCTCAGTTTGTTGCCAGATTTCGTTTGCGGTGGTTTCGTAGTGCGCGCGCCAGTTTGCATCGTTCGAATACTGATCGGCGTAAAAATAAAGATCGGGATGGCGCTCGGCCAACTGGCGCGCGATCTTAAGTGCGCCGTCGGAGCCTTCGGCGGGATCGGTGTAGATGATATTTGCTCCGTATGCCTGTAGAATGCGCTTTCGCTCGGGCGAAACATTCTCCGGCACGCAGAGCGTAACCGGGAATCCGAGAGCGGCGCCCAGCATCGCGTAAGCTATGCCTGTGTTGCCGCTGGTGGAATCGAGCAGAATTTTTCCTGGAACAAGTTTGCCGGAACGTTGCGCTTCCGTCACAATGCCGGCGGCGGCGCGATCTTTCACGGAGCCGCCGGGGTTTCGCCATTCGGCCTTACCCAAAAGTGTGACGCTGGGGAAATCGCGGGTGAGCGCGTCGAGCGAGAGCAGAGGCGTGTTGCCAATTTGAGCGAGCACCGCTTCTCCGCGGCTGGACGGGGTTTTCGCCTCGACCGGCCACTGCGATTCCGCGGACTCGGAAACGGATCGTATCATTTCAATGCAATGCCCTTGTGACTAGAGTAACGTGCCCGCAATCTCAAAAAGGTATATCTATACTAGCGTTACGATATTCCAACGTCATCAACATTTAGATTTGCGGTGGATAACTTTGGTTCCATCAAATCGACGTCCGCCGCATCTAACTTGATGAAACCAGAATTGAGTATTGAATGACAGCGAAAGTCGAACAAAAAACCTACGAAGACGTGGTGGCGTGGCTGAAAGATCATGGCTTTGACCTGATTGAAGCTCCGGGCGCGCAAACTCGCGTGTTCCTGAAGAAATACAACTGCTCAGCGGCGATTCAGAAAACGGATGACGGCGGCGTCAAGATTTTCGCCTATCCCGGATACCTGATCGGCAGCGAGATTTCGAAGCTGGTCAATCGCGGTTATCAGCAGTTCCTGAAGACTTCGAAAACCGAAGTGCCGGCCACCGCCGACCATCTGAAAGCGCTGCAACAGTTCTCCGAAGAACTGAAGGAAGCCCTGGGCCTGCCCAGCCTGTACAACGAATCGCTCGGGACGGTGAGCGATTCGTATCAGTACGACCGCGTCAAAGACCGCGACGAGCCCACGGTGGAGCGCCCCAAGCGTCCATGGGAGACGGTGAAGGTGAAGGTGGTAACTGCCCCGAAAAAGAGCCGCGCGTAGAGGGCAACGCGTTCGCTCTCAGCTTCGGCCATCAGCTTCAGCCATCGGCCAGAGGACATTCCAGCCCCGGAGGGGCAATCTAATTTAGCCCAGCGCTTCAGCGCTGGGAACGGTGGCAACCCCGAGCCAAGTCCCGGAGGGACGACCGAGTTCCCGGAGGCCTCATGCGAGAAATGATTTTGCTGGCGGGAATAATCGCCACGTTCGCCGTCTCCGGTTTCGGGCAAAGCGCGGATGCCGCGCGCACAGCAATCCACAAAGTGCTTGAAGAACAGCAAGCAGCCTGGAACCACCAAGACCTGGAAGCCTTCATGGCGGGCTACTGGAATTCTCCCGAGCTGACGTTCTTTTCCGGAGCACATGAGTCGAAAGGCTGGCAGGCCGCGCTCGACCGCTACAAGAAAAACTATCAGGGCGCCGGACACGAAATGGGAAAGCTCGAATTCGCCAACCTGCGCATCGAGATGCTGGGATCAGACGCGGCATTCGTT
>JBAVAA010000386.1:0-7158 GCA_049585515.1 Terriglobales bacterium
GTAAACCGTTGCCCCGTTCAGTCCGTTGTTCGATTGTGTTCCGATGCCAAAGATCAGCGATCCGGTCAAACTGGCCTCTGGTGCGCCCACGGCGGGCAGTTCGAGGATCACTCCATTGTTATCCGCCGAAAAAAGCGCCACGGGATTTTGCAGCTGCTGAGTCAAGCTCTCCGCTATCGCCGTACATCCAGAAGACGGACACTCATAATAGAGGTCAGGGTTTTGAGCCGAGGAGGGTGGTAATGCGCATGCGCCGCCGCAATCTTGCGCAAAGAGTCCGACACCCAGGATGCCGTTTGCGTCAAGGGTGGATAGTGTGTTGGAGGGACCTCCGGGATTGTTTGCACAGAGCGACGTGGAGGGAAGCGGAAAAGCCGACCCGTTGATCACCTGAATCGGCACTGAACTCGCCTTTTCTCCGGCGAGCTGAATATCCGCTGTCTGAACCGGACCCCAGGTATAGCCGAGCACGAAGGGAAGACATTCGGCGACGGGGTTGCCATCGGACGCGTCCTGTTGCGGCAGTGACAGCGTCAGGGCGGAAGAAAGAAGTCTTAGTCCGGAAGACCCGGTGTCTACGAGCACACCGTCGATCGTCTGGCAGGTGGAGGTGCCGGGCGTACATACAGTGACGCTAGTAAACGCGCCGTTGGCATAGTTGCCGGCGGGACCGGCGTCCACTGTAATCGCAAGCACGTTTGATCCCGAGGGAGGGGTTGGCGAATGTGTGGTTGAGTTGCTGCTGCTGCTTCCTCCGCAGGCGGCGGCGAAGAGTAACACTCCGCAAGCCGCGACTCCGATGATTCGGGTGAAGACTCTTGTCGTCATCGGATTGCCTCCGCGCTGACGCCTTGCGGCAGCATCTCCGGGACGTAAGCGCGGCCCGAGAATGATCGCATGTGTCCGCCCGCTTGCACCACCAAACCGGGTTGCTGAATCAGCAGAGGATGTCGTCCGGCTCGTCCACCGGCCTGTGCCTGGACTGCCTGCTGGAACTGTGCGAAATAGCTGCTTAGTATCTGCCGCATGTCTGGAGGCCAGGGGCCTTGCCATGCCACTGCGAATACTTTGCCCGTAGTTGGCGAAACGTATTCGCGAACGACGACTCCGGTGGGAGATTGAATTTCATGAACGGAATAGGCTTGAGCTTGCGTGGTTCGCAGAGTGCCCTGCATGTGGAGTTGGTCGGCTTGCACCGAACTTGCGTCATCGCCGAGTCCGGCAGAGGCGGGCGAGGTCATCGCCAGCATGAAGATGGACATGCAGATGACCGCCGTAATTGGCGGGCCCAGAACGAATCTTGCGCGACGACGATAGCATGGGCAGGTTTGCGGTTGGCCTGAAGAAAGATATTTCACGGAAAGATACCTCTTGCGTGACGACGCTGCGCACCACTACTCCTGTGAATCCGCGCTCACTAATCCGCAGTCGTTAATCCGCGTTAGGCTTTCCCCGTTTTAGAGTTGGCGCCAGTTTAGGAGGTTGCCTTGCGCGAACGTAAGAGTTTGTAAAGAGCGGGGCAGAAGCGGCTGCGCAGATTGTGTGGGCTTTCTTTGTCTAGTGAAAGTCGTGGGAGACTGTTTCAGCACGTGTAACAGTGAGTGGAAAGACTTTTTCTGCGCGGATGTGGATTACGTTGTCCTGATTCTGCAGAATTCCCTCGATTACCAGAAAGCGCTCAGAGATCAGCAGCGCACGATTCTTCTGTAGCAGATCGGGAGCGATGATGGCATTGGCAATTCCCGTTTCATCCTCGATGCTCATAAACATCATGCCCTTGGCCGTTCCCGGACGCTGGCGGGCGATCACGCATCCGGCGATTCGCAAACGGCGTCCATTTGGAATATGCGCCAGATCGCAGGCGCGATAAATCTTTCTCAGCGTCATCTCTGCCCGCCGGTATTGCATGGGATGCGGACCGATGGTTAGCCCGGTAGAGTGGAAATCCGCCACCAGTCGCTCTTCATGCGTCATGGCTGCAAGCGGAGATTCTGCATCCATTTCCGGGAGTTCATCGAGCAACGGCCCCGGCCAGCGCACCGCCCGCTCCACCTGCCAGAGCGCATCGCGCCGGTGAAAGACCTTTTCACCACGGAGGCACGGAGACACGGAGAAGTTCTTTTCATTGTTCTTCTCTGTGTCTTCGTGTCTCTGTGGTGGATTTCCCACTGTATTCAGCGCGCCGATCTCCGCCAGCGTTGTCAACTCATCCTTCCGCAATTCGGGCACGCGACGAGCCAGATCCTGGATCGAAGCAAACGGCGCCAGGCTGCGCTCCCGAACCAAGGCTTGTGCGGCCGGTTCCCGCAATCCGCGCGCGTATTTCAGGCCCAGGCGAACTGACGGCTGAGAGCTGATGGCTGACGGCTCCAGCGTGCACTTCCAATCCGACCTCGTTATATCCATGGGCAGCATTTTCAATCCGTGCCGCTGCGCATCTTTCACAATCGTCGCGGGATGATAAAACCCCATGGGCTGATTATTCAGGAGCGCCGCAGTAAACGCGGCCAGGTAATGGCATTTCAAATAGGCGCTGGCATAGGCGATCAAGGCGAAGCTGGCGGCATGGGATTCGGGAAATCCATAAAGCGCAAACGAAGTAATCGACTGGATGATCTGCTCCTGCGTTTCACCGAGGATTCCGTTGCGCGTCATGCCGGCGCGCAACTTTGTTTCGATCACTTTCATTCTCGCCTCGGAACGTTTGAAGCCCATGGCGCGGCGCAACTCCTCCGCTTCGCCTCCCGTAAAGTTGGCGGTGATCATGGCCATGCGCAGCAGTTGCTCCTGAAACAGAGGTACGCCGAGCGTGCGGCCAAGCACGGTTTCGAGCGATGGATGCGGATAAGTGACTGCCTCACGACCTTGCCGCCGCTTGAGAAATGGATTGACCATATTTCCTACGATCGGCCCCGGCCGTATGATTGCCACCTGCACCACGATGTCATAAAAGTGCACCGGCTTCAGACGCGGCAGGCACGACATCTGGGCGCGGCTCTCGACCTGAAACATTCCCACCGTGTCGGCTTTTTGGAGTGTCGAATAGACGACAGGATCGTCCGCCGGAAGATGGGCCAGATCCACTTCTTCGTGATAATGATCGTGAATCAGTTCGAGTGAGTCTTTCAGTGCTGCCATCATGCCTAGCCCGAGCAGATCGACTTTGATGATGCGCATGTCGGCGCAGTCTTCTTTATCCCACTGCACCACGACGCGGCCCGGCATGGACGCGGGCTCCAGCGGTACGACGGAATCGAGGCGGCCCTCGCAGATCACCATGCCGCCCGAGTGCTGCCCCAGGTGCCGCGGCAGGTCCTGCGCAGCGAGACACAACTCGAAATACTTGCGGATGCGCGGATGTTTGAGATCGAGTCCGGCATCGCACAGACGGCGGTCGAGCGCGTCGTTTTCATCCTTGAATTCCCAGGTGGCAACCGCGGCCGAAATTCGTTTCAGCGTCTCTTCATCAAAGCCCATGGCCTTGCCCATTTCGCGCGCGGCCATGCGATTGCGATAGGTGATCACGTTGGCGGTCATGGCCGCTCCGCGCTGGCCATAACGCTGGTAGACGTACTGGATCACGCGCTCGCGCTCGTCGCCGCTGGGCAGATCGAGATCGATGTCGGGCCACTCGCCGCGTTCTTCGGAAAGGAAGCGCTCGAACAACAATTCCATGCCGATTGGATCGACCGCGGTGATGCCGAGCGAGTAGCAAACCGCGCTATTGGCGGCCGATCCGCGGCCCTGTACCAGAATGTTCTGTTCGCGGGCGTAACGGACGAGGTCCCAGACGATGAGAAAATATCCTTCAAGCTTCAGATGCTCGATCAGGTTCAGTTCACGGTCGATTTGGCGGCGCGCTCGTTTCTTCAAGTCCGCATCGGCCCGGCCGTAGCGGGTCTGCCATCCTTCCCGCGTACGCTCGCGCAGAAACGACATCATGGTTTCGCCTTCGGGCACGGGATAACGCGGAAACTCGTAGCCCAGATCGTTCAGTGTGAATTCGAGCCGCGAGGAAAGTTCGAGGGTGTTGGCGATGGCCTCTGGATGATCGGCAAAGAGCGCCCGCATGGCGGTGGGAGATTTGAGATGGCGTTCGGAATTGCACGACAGGAGGCGTCCGGCAGTGGCCAGCGTGCGATGCTGCCTCAGCGCGGTGAATGCATCGGCCAACTCTCGCTCCTGAGGCATGGCATAGTTCACGCCATTGGTTGCGAGCAGCGGCAGGTGCAAAGCCCTGGCGATCTCGATGGCGACCCGGTTTCTGTATTCTTCGTCGCGATGAAAATGGCGCTGCAATTCGACGTACACATTGGGCGCGTTAGAAGTGTTCTGGCCAAAAATTTCTGTCAGTCGCTGCACCACCGCGAATGCCGCTTGCGGACCGCCTTGCCGAAGTGCCGCAGCCAGCGGTCCTTCCTCTCCACCGGTCAAACAAATTAAGCCGCCGGCATGCTCGATTAAATCCTGGTTCGTCGCGCAGGCTCCTCCTTCATTTTTGCGCCCAGCGCGCAGTTTCATTTTCGTAATCAGGCGGCACAGATCTTGATAGCCAGCACGCGAGGCAACCAGCAAAGGAAGCCTGAATTCACCACAGCCAGCGCATGTCACTTCCGCGCCGATATGCGCCTTGATTGCAGCCTTTTTTGCTGCAAGATGGAAGCGCGGCGAGCCGTAGACGCCATCGCGATCGAGCAAGGCCATCGCCGGCATTTGCAGGTTGGCGCACACCGCGATCAACTCCTCGGGAAGCGAAGCTCCTTCGAGAAAACTAAATGCGGAACGGGAATGGAGTTCGAGGTACATCAAAAATCAGTTCTCAGTTCCCAGTTCTCGGTTGTTCGCGTAAGACTGAGAACTTAGAACCGGGAACTGGGAACTTTTTTAGTCATACATTCCTTCCAGGAACCACTTTCCGCTTATTTTGTCTTGTACCAGGCGGTACAAGACGAGACTGGTTTCGTTGGGCACGGCTATGTCCCACTCCTCGCGCGACCAGCCTTCCTGTTCCGACCAGTCGCCGGAAGAGCGCCAGGGGCCAGCGGTCCAGACGATTTCGCCGGCAATGTCTTCGCGCTCGAGGCATCGCAACCGCACCGGCTTTGCCTCCAGCACAGTAACGTTTGCGCCGAGCGGCGGACGAAATAGGCGCAGAGCAATCACCGCCCCCATTTGTTCTTGTGCTTCTTTTTCCAATGTTTCTTCAAGCTCTTCCTCAATCGGGCAGGCGCTACCGCTTTCTGGCGTAGACATACTTTCCTTCTTTCGACCTGCAGACTGCTTCGCTTGAAGTTCGGCAGGAGCAAAGTGCCGCATCGCGAACGCGCCTTCGCGGTGCGTATCCAGTAATTCCACTGACCCCACTCTGCCTTCACCGACTATTCCCGTGATACGCGCGAGCGTCAATTCCAATTTTTCGGGTTCAGGGAAAACGGGTTGAAATAATCCACTCTGCACGGCACGCGGGCGCGCTGGATCGGCCGACAAATGAATCTTCACAATGGGCGCTCCCGGCGGATGCGCCTGCAAATCGAGCTGCAATAATTTAAGAAACACCTTGGCATCCAGCATGGGCGTGGGCAAACGCAGAGCCCGAGTAAACCTGCGCGTGGAGGTCCGTGCAGGCGATGCGTGACCATTCGGCTCTGTCACTGCCAGTTCCAGATCCAGGCGCAACTCCTGTACCGCCAGCGCACGCGCCCGCAAGCGCGCACACACTTGCTCCAACATGCGGTTGAGCAGGAATGCCAGCGGTTCCAACAGCACGATGGGATATTCCAGTTCGACAATCTCTTCAAAAATCAGCTGCGGTTCCAGCACGCGCAAGTTGCGCGACGCCGCGCCCCGCGCCAGCTTTTGCAGACGGATTCCTCGCTGCCCGAGGCGCTCACTGACCGGAGCTTCGGGCAGCGCGGCCAATGCCCGCAACTTGCGAATGCCCCAGCGATCGAATGTTTCCATCAGGCGTGCAGTTGTTTTTGCGTCACAAGAAAAGCTGGACGAAAAACTTTCCAGCAGCACATCCACAGTCAGATCTCCCAAGCGCTCCGCTTCGCGCCCGTCGGGGATCAAAGTGACCCCGGGAAAGCCGCGAGCCGCGAGCAAAGCAGCATCCGGATTCGATGCCACGGCCAGGTTCGCCTCCAAACCCATTTGGGCAACCCGCTGCACCAAATCGCGCGCAATCTTCGGCGGCGGTCCGAGCAACGGCTCCAACCCGGCAAGATTCAGAAGCACGACGCCAGGCGACGTGTCTTCTACTTTCGGAGAAAACAATTGCGCGCAATCGAGCAGCGCGGCATGGGCCGATGATTCCTGCGGCTCGGAACGCGCGCGCAGCACGAGATTCTCCCATGCTTCGAGTTGCGATTTGGTCGCGCCGGGTTCCGCGCCCATTTGCCGTGCTTTTTCATTGAGCGCCATAACTTTTTCGAGCGGGGGCCGTCCGGTGAGCACGGCGACCGGGCAGGCGCGCAACTCGGGTTCAAAGCGAAGGATCGCTTGCACGGGAAAATCGGGGATGAAGATACAGGCAAACATGGAGGTGCAGCTTTCACCTCTCAGTTGTCAGCTCTCAGTAAAGGCGCACTTAAAATGAGGGACGATGTTGATTTCCTGGTCTGATAACTGAGAACTTGTTATTTCGAAACATAACTATCCGTCCATGCGGCTCGACTCTTGAAGCTTGCTGTCGATTGAACTGGCTTACGTTCCAGCCGCGAGCGCAATAATTCCGTCCTGATCTCGAACTGATCCAATAATTCCGCGTGTGCCAATTCCGAAGGCATCGGCGGATTTCCTGAGAGCTGAGAGCCGATAGCTGACAGCTTTTTTCCTGCGGCCTGCGACCTGCGGCTAGACACGTTTACCAGCAACGAAGAGCAACTTCCGGCAATTGGCTGCTGTTCTAAAACCAGCAACACGGTCGGCGTATGCTCAACCGCGCGACGAAAGCGGAACCACGAGGCTAGAGGAATTCGCCGCGCGCTCGCCACGGGAATGTCGCCGAGATCGAGAGCAATCATTCCGAAGCCATTGCTCTGCAGCAGCAGGTCGGTGACTTTCAGCATTTGCGCGAGTTGCGACTCCCAGCGGCTAAAGCCGGATTGTTTTCCGGCGATCTTCGGTATGCCTGAAGGCATACCCTGATACGAATCA
>JBAVAA010000387.1:0-2825 GCA_049585515.1 Terriglobales bacterium
GGAAAGATAGCCTGTATTGCCCCTCCGAGCCCATTGGAACATACTTCAAAATGCTCGCATCTTCGTTGGCTTGGCCAGGGCACCGCAATGAAGAGATATCGGGTGTCATCCCCAGCGTTCCTGGCGCCGGGGCACTGGCCACACTCTGGGGTATGTAAATGTCCTGCGGAGGGATATTGTTCTGGCCAGCCGGAATAGGCACAAAATGTCTTGGATTCTGCGGACCAGTGAATCCGCTCAAGTTGAAGTTCGGATAGAGGTTTCCCCAAAGGGGATAATAAGGATTGTTTACGCTAGCCTGGAACGGTTGGCCCGACATATACAGCACAAGCCCGGTCAAGGACCATCCCCCGACAATGCGATTCACGACGCTGCGTTGGCTGGCTAACCAGCGCTGCCCTTTCCCGAACGGTAACTGGTAGCTTACAAATCCCTTCACGATGTGTGTTTGATCATAGTTGGTGAGCGCATGAGCGGCTGCGGCAACGTTGTTAAAGTCTTGAACTCCCGTGTAATAGCTATTGCCCTCCTGCTGAGCTGAAAAAGTATCGCCTTGCTGGCGGGACAGGGTATAACTCATGTCCATCGTGAGACCACGGCCGGTGCGTTTTACAACGTCAACGACCATAGAGTTGTAGTAACTCTGGCCCAATGGAAGACCGACATAAACTAAACTGGGATAGTACCAACCAGCATAAGTGTACGGATTGAAAAATGCAGCTCCCACCTGCGGATAGGGTGTGATGGCCGCTAATAGGGTTCCGCAAAAGCCGGGATAGGGGTAGGCGATTCCGTAGCTCGCTGCGTCCGATGGGCTGCAAACAGGATTGCTGTAGGCGTTTAGGCCTGGATTTTGCGCGGCCAGTCGTAAGAAGGTGGAGGTCGGACCTTGGTTGTTGGCTAATGCTGTGTCGGTCAAACGATGGCCGCGGTTACCGACGTAGGCAACTTCAACGCGCATGTTTGGTGTAAGTTCATACTGTACGCCGAGATTGAAGGCATCGCTATAACCAACGCGCAGTGCTCTGGGGTCAACACTGACCAGGGGAAACACAGTCGATGGATCGCCACCCTTAGTTCCCGGCTGAAAGACGCCGGGATAGCCCGAGTCCCAGTTAAATGGCATGTTAACTTGATTTGTACCTTTGAAGCCAGGCGCGAAGGCGTTGGGGACGCCGTCAAAGTACGGGACACCTGGTGGGAAGTAAATGATACCGAAAGAACCGCGGAAGACGACTTTCTTCCACGGCGCGTAGGCGAGGCCGATTTGGGGTCCGAAGTTTGCCGCGTATTCATTTTTCTCGAAACTGTCGCCGCCACCATTGGCATAGACAAGAGTACCCGGAATTCCAAGGGTGGGATCGATGGCTTGCAGATCGTAGTTTGCCCAGTGACCATATTTTTCGTGGAACCGGAAATTGTAGTTCCAGCGCAGACCAAGGTTCAGCGTGAGGTTGGGACGGACCTTGTAGCTGTCTTGGGCGTAGAGAGACATCTCTTTTTCTCTCCCATACAAGTCGAAGGGCGTGCTTTCGCTGGCTGTATTCACGTCACCGAGCAGAAAACTAGCAAAGGCGAAGCCAACTTGACTGCCATAGCTCTGGGTGGGAGCACCCGTGGCCGTGCTGGAAAAATTGAAGGAGATCGCCCCAGAGCCACTGTGACTGTTGACTTGTTGGGCATGAAAATCGCCGCCAAATGTAATATTGTGCTTGCCCTTCGACCAAGTCACGGCATCGTCCACAATGAATGTGGCACCGGCAGAGTCTCCCTGCCAGGTGCTGCCGATGCCGGTCTCGGAGTGCGCCGTCGAATCGCTGAACGCGATTGAGGGGAAGTTAGTCGCGCCGGTGCCGCCAAAGCCGAGCGTCGAGTTCCAGTCGCTGGGTGTAGTAGGCAAACTGCCGTTCCAATACCAATTGTAGGTCAGGTTCAATACATTCAGAATGTGGGGAGAAAATGTATGGTTCTCCGTCACTCGCCATTCCTGCGAGCGCACCAACTGAAGCCTGGCATCGGAGAGCGGGCCACCGTCCGTGCTTCCCCCTGCCCAGACGCCGCCGCTGTCGTCTAGCGTCCTCGGGCGGTGGTTGTAGATCCAAGACCCAGAAAGCCGATCATTGTTGGTCAGATTGTGGTCCAGTTTGATCACTACTTCGTTTGGAGTCTGCGATGGGCTATTTGAGATCAAACCTCTAAGGTTGCTATCGATCCCGGAAAACTGAGGAGTGTAGTACTGCTTATAAATTGGGATAATTTTCTGCGCTACCTGGCTGAACATGCCGGTGGGAATCATATTCCCGACAAAAACCGCTCCTGGGTCGCTCGGATTGAAGATGGCTCCAGCGTAGATTGGGTTCCCATGTGTATCTGTACCGAGTATCTGGCTCGTGTTCAATAACGCGCTGAAATTGCCGCCTAGAAAATCCGAGGTGGGAACGGTGGCGGCGGGTCCGCCGAGCCGAAAGTCGTTTTGGGTGTAGCGCTCGAAGGTACCGAAGAAGAATGTTTTGTTGCGAAAGATCGGTCCGCCCAGGCTTGCTCCGTAGTCCCAGGCCCTCGCTTTGCTTTTCGGTTGTCCCAGATTGTCGTTAGTCCAGGAATTCGCATCGAGCAGTTCGTTGTGGCCGTAAAGAAACGTCGACCCGTGGAATTTGTTGGTTCCCGACTTAATATTAAAGGCAATGACACCGCCGCCAGTAATGCTGCTTTGCGCGTCCAACCCGCTGGTGGTCGCCTGCAATTCCTCCACTGCTTCCATGCTGGGACCAGTTTCAAAGGAGTCACCAGGTATATTCGCCGTGGCCGACGTGCCATCGACCGTA
>JBAVAA010000388.1:0-1595 GCA_049585515.1 Terriglobales bacterium
GTCGCGAACAAAGACGCGCTCCTACCGCAGGTTGGTATCGACCGCGAGGCCTTGGCTACGGTGGTGTGGGTAGGACCAAAAGGAGTCGAAGCGGCCACGGGATCCACCGGACGGACAGGCAGGTTCCGTGTGACGTCGGTTGCCCCAGGGTCAGACATAGGCTTCGTCCGGGTGTCGGTCAATCCGCAAGGAGATGCGTTCGCTGTGTGGAGCGATGGCCACTCGCTGTTTACGTCCAGTCGGCGAGGTGCCGGGGCCGGTTGGTGTCAGCGAACCGACCTAGGCCTCGGTGGGCTAGCTCAGATTGCTCCAGCTAAGAACACCGGCATGATCGTATGGCAGGTTCCAACGGAGCATCCGCCGAGCTCATACATCGCCGCTCGCCGCGTGACGGCGTGTCGCGACCACCACAACTGATGTCGCTATACGGTGCGAGGAGCACGCCGCACCAGCGGCGGGGGAAATAGATTGCTGCCTGATCGCTCGCACTCACACGACCAATACCCCATGGGGTAGTGGTCTTGTCTGGCCGCATCATCGGCAGGGGTAGCCTTGGCGTGCCTCTCAACCGCCCGCAAACGCCACCGCTCATCGCCTAAGAGATGATAGACCCATGAATGTCTCTCAGGGCCAAGTCAGGCCAGAGCGGCTGGTGAGCGCGCTGTCCCGGAGGTAAGCGCTAACGGGTTCAGTGCCCGACGATCACTACCGCGCGGTAGGGTCGTATCACTCGGGTTCGTCCCCGCCACGGTCGAGCTAGCCTGGCCACCAAGGTCACCTGGCCGTCACCCACAGCTCGAAAACCGGTGATCATCGTCGGCAACGAAGTCGGTAGTCGGCTCGGACAGAGGCGTACACGTCTGAGCACTTGGTGGTTGGACGAGGTTGGCGTCAGCCAGGGAAAGCTCGTTGGATAGGGCGAAAGTGTGTATTTATACCCCTCGGCCAGCGCGACCCATAGCAGTGCGCCAGGGAGCGCGTGGGTAGTCACTCCGCTGGCGACCACCTTGTTCAACTGCGACACTGCAACGCAGGGGTCGCTGTGCACGGTGGCGAGACTGGTCCGATTGTAGCGGGCCGAGCCTTGGCCACACCCAGCGGAGGCCACTGCCAGTAGGAGGCAAAACACGCTCAGTAGCGAACACTGAAACCGGCGCCGAATTATCCCCATATCCGAAGTGTACCCACTGCATGGGAGGGCTGAGCAAGCACGCGAGGCGGCTACCGGCGTCACGGGCACGCTACGGATCGGGAGCTACCCAAGGCGGCTGCTCGGCCCTGACATGCCGCACATGATCGAGCTGTTCGAGACCGGCCATCCCGGGTCCTGGACCCAGACACTGAGTCTGAAAGGAAAATTAGGCTGGGGCTGCCTCAGCGGTGGCGGTGATGGTCACGTTGTGGCCGAGCCGTTCGAGTTGCTGGATTAGTCGCCTGGCGTGTCGTTCTGGGTCGCGCCGGGTGAAGTAGTCCCCGCCGAGGTCGGTGTAGATCTCGCCGGTGCTGAGCATGTGCCAGACGGCGCAGATGATCGTGTGCTTGACGGCGCCGAGCGCTTTCTTGTGACCCCGTCGAGGACGCATTCGCGTGTACTG
>JBAVAA010000389.1:0-4010 GCA_049585515.1 Terriglobales bacterium
GCGCCTTCGCCCAGGAGTTTCTCCTCGTTTCTCTGCGACAGGCTGGAGAGCACGATCACCGGAATATCCATAGTGGCGGGATTCGCTTTCAGCGCCTTTAGGACATCCGGCCCGCTGAGCTTGGGGAGCATCATGTCGAGCAAAATTATGTCGGGAAGTTGTTCGCTGGCGAGCTGCAGCGCTTGTTCGCCGTCGGCGGCGGAGCTAACCCCAAAGCCGGCTTTGGATAGAGCGCGCTCGGTGACAACCCGTAGAAATTTGCTGTCCTCGACCAGCAGCACTTTGGATTTTGAATCGCTCACGGAGAACCTCGTGTGATCGGCCGGCAGGCGGCATTTCCCAGACTTTTTTTACCTCACGACTGCCTCAGTCTACACTGATCTCGGCGCTCGCCGGCGAATCGCACGAGCCCGCTGACACTTTCGTAACCCTTCCCCCGCTGACCCAAGTTCAATACCTATAACCGCGAGATATGATGGTCACAGGTTGAGAGTTATCGCGTATTCTCAGACTCTTGCAATGAGGTTGGCACAGGCTCGTGGCGAGTAAACTCAAGCCGGAACTCTACGTCGCCTGGAAGACAGTGACGTACCGCAGTGTGCTTCTGCTGACGCTGGGGGTGGTGCTGATCTTTTGCGCGTTCCTGCAAGTGGCTTTTCCGAAATTCACCGACTCGACGGTGAAAGCGGCCGGACGATTCTCCTCGATCATGATGGAGAAAGCTGCCGGTCTGGCGCCTCCGCTTAAAACGCCGTCGGCCTCGGTTTCGCAGCACGCATTTTTCACGGCGCTCGACGGTACGATCAAGGTGAGAAAAGGCAACAGCAACACCTGGATCAACGCCGACTACAACGTCCCGCTCGAGAAAGGTGACGTGGTGCAGACCGGCGCTGAAGGCATGGCTAAAATTGTTTTCAATGATGGCACGAATTACACCGTAAAGCAGGATTCGCTGATCGTAATTGAAGAGAACTCTGCCAATGCCGAGCAGCAAACCAACGTGGCCGTCGCGGTCACGACAGGCACGGTGGATCTGACCACGGCAACTTATGTTCAGGGTTCTCGGTCGCAGGTCATTGTCGGCGGAGCCAAGGCTTCGCTGGCGCCTGACTCCGCGGCCGTCGTGCACAACAATCCCAAAGACGATCAGCACGAATTCCTGGTAAAGAAAGGCAGCGGCGAAGTCGAACGCAACGGAGAAGTGGTTCACCTGTCGAACTGGGAGAAAGTGAGCTTCCAGAGCCAATCGAAAACCATGGAGCGGGTGACCGAAATCGGTCCCCCAACCCCCATAACACCGGGAAACATGATGCCGGTTTTCATCAACCCGGGTGAGAAAGCGAAGGAAGTGGAGTTTGCCTGGACGCCAATGGCTAACGCCGCCAGCTACCGCTTGCGTATTTCGCATAATCCGTATTTCTCGTCGTTGTTGCTCGATCGTAAGGTCGAGACGGCGAGTGTGGCAGTCACCGGGCTGCCCGCTGGCGCTTACTATTGGTCGATCCAGTCGAATGATGCTAGCGGCAAGGAATCGGTGGAAAGCGAAAAAAATCGTTTTACCATCGTTGTCAAGTCGAAGGAAAAAATAGAGCTATCGCTGGAGCTTGATCCCCTAGTCCAGCACGGGCACGTGATTGAGGTTGCGGGCAAGACCGAAGTGGGAGCGCGGGTGATGGTGAACGGGAGAGAAGTACCCATGGTCACCGACGATGGTTCGTTCCACTATTTCACGCCGCCCCTGGCGAACGGGGAGAACCTGATCACCGTGACCGCGCAGAACTCCAAAGGTGGAGTAAAGACCCACCAGGAGAGAGTGCTGATTCAGTAGGGAAGCAAAGTCTGGGGTGCCGAACTCGCAACCCCTGAACCTCGAAGTAGAATAGAAGAAACGTACAATAGAAAAGGCCAGGGAGAACAACCCAAGGGATCCGAGGCAAGCCAGGTTCCTGGGGCAGGACGAATTTCCGGAAGAGAGACGTATTGCCATGTCAAACAACGGGTTTAGTAACGGCTCATCGCGTTCGCACAATCTGCGTTCGTTGTTCAGTATGTTTTCCAGCGATCTTGCCATCGACCTCGGGACCGCCAACACGCTGGTCTACGCGCGCGGCAAGGGCATTGTTGTCAATGAGCCATCGATCGTTGCGCTGAATAAAAACACCAACGAGGTGGAGGCCGTCGGCAAAGAGGCTAAGGAGATGCTAGGTCGCACACCCGGCAACATCGTGGCCATCAAACCGATGAAAGACGGTGTCATCGCCGACTTCAAGGTCACCGAGAAGATGCTGAACTACTTCATCCAAAAGGCGCACAACCGCAAGATGCTGGTGCATCCGCGAATCGTGATCGGCGTGCCTTCGGAAATCACCCAGGTGGAAAAGCGCGCGGTCATGGATTCCGCCTATCGCGCCAAGGCCAGCGAAGTCCATCTCGTCGAACAAGCCATGGTGGCCGCCATCGGCGCTGGTTTGCCGATCACCGAACCCAGCGGCAACATGGTGGTTGACATCGGCGGCGGCACCACCGACATCGCCGTCATATCTTTAAGCGGCATCGTCTATTCCCGCTCCGTGCGTATGGCCGGCAACCAGATGGATGAGGCCATCATGAATTACCTGAAGCGCAAATATAATCTTCTGGTCGGTGAGCGCACGGCCGAGCAGATCAAAATGGAAATCGGTTCCGCCTATCCGCTCGACAAGCCGCTGACCATGGAAATCAAAGGCCGCAACCTGATCGAAGGCGTGCCCAAAACCATCACCGTGGATGACAGTGAAATTCGCGAATCGCTCAGCGAATGCGTCTCCACGATCATGAACGCCATCCGCGTCGCGCTCGAACGCACGCCCCCGGAACTCTCCGCCGATATCAGCGACCGCGGCATCGTGCTGACCGGTGGCGGCGCACTGATCAAGAACCTCGACAAGCGTATCCGCGAAGAAACCGGATTGCCGGTCTCGATCGCCGACGATCCACTGTGCAGCGTGGTTCTCGGCACCGGCAAAATGCTCTCCGACTTCAAACTGCTGCGCAAGATTTCGATCGAGTAAAAGCTCCGAGCTTTGGGCTGCGAGCCGCAAACGAAAAAGCAGGTCCTTCCCCTTCGACGATGCTCAGGGTCAGGATGACGACAAGCGATTCTCAGCGACGATGGGTTCCCTGAGAACTGACAACTGAGAACTGAGAACTGCTGTTATGGATGTCCTCGGACGCTACCGCAATCTAGTCGTGCTGGTGGGAGTGTTGTTCGCCCAGGTACTCGGCTTGGCCGTGCAGGTCAAGCGCACCAGCGACAGCGAATCGACGCGCTTAATCCGGGTCTGGGCCGTCGGCGCGGTCACCCCGTTCGAAAGGGCGCTGGTATGGGCGCAAACCTCTACTGGCAACCTCTGGCACAACTACATTTATCTTCGCGGAGTGCGCGCCGAGAACCGCAGCCTTAAGGCGCAGATTGAGCAAATGAGGCTGGAACAGGTGCGGATGAGCCAGGATGCCGATCAGGCGCGCCGGCTGCAGGCCTTGCTCGCGTTCAAGGAGCAATTCATCTCCCAGACCATGGCGGCGCAGGTCATCGGAGGCAGTGGCAGCGAGCTGTCGCGCTCAGTCTATATCGACAAAGGCTATAACGATGGCATCAAGACCGACATGGCGGTCATCACTGCGGACGGCGTCGTGGGCAAGGTGCTGCGCACGTACCGGACAAGTTCACTCGTGCTCTTGATCGACGATCAGACCAGCGGCGTCGGCGCGATCCTCGATAAAACCCGGCTCCAAGGCATCCTGCGCGGAACGCCGTCGGGCGAAGTAGTGCTCGAAAAGGTGATGAGCGACGAAAACGTGCCTCCCGGAGAACTGGTTCTGACCAGCGGCGGAGATGGCATTTTCCCCAAAGGCCTGATCGTGGGACAGGTGACGAAAGTAACCCAAGGCGCCGAGCTCTTTCTCAACATTCGCGTGCGTCCCGCGGCTAATCTCAGCAAACTCGAGGAAGTCCTGGTAGTAACCAAGAT
>JBAVAA010000390.1:0-4232 GCA_049585515.1 Terriglobales bacterium
GTCAAGCCGATTCCGCCCAACCGCAGATGGCCGAATTCATCGCGCTGTTCGCCTCCGCTATTCGTCTCCAGACCGCCGGCAAACCTGGCGCCCTCGGCAGCAACTACGATGCTGAAATATCTTCCCCTGGAGTGACGCTGCTTGATCAGTTCGGCAACCTGGTCAATATCGAAAGGAACTTCCGGGATCAGGATGACGTCAGCGCCGCCGGCAATGCCGCTATAAATCGCAATCCAGCCCGCGGCGCGGCCCATCACCTCGACCACGATCACTCGATTGTGCGCCTCGGCGGTGGTATGCACGCGGTCAATGGCCTCGGTGGCCACATTTACCGCCGTGTCAAAGCCGAAGGTGAAGTCGGTGCCCGAGAGATCGTTGTCGATCGTCTTCGGAACTCCCACCACCTTTACTCCATTATTGAAGAGCTTCTGCGCCACCGAAAGCGTGTCATCGCCGCCAATGGCGATCAGCGCGTCACAGCCATGTTTCTTGAGATTCTCGATGCAGCGCTGCAGGCCGCCGTCACGCTTGTCGGGATTGGTGCGTGAAGTGCGCAGGATGGTGCCGCCACGCGGCAGAATGCCGCCCACCGAGGAGAGATCGAGCGGCATGGTCTTATCTTCCAGCACGCCGCGCCAGCCCTCCACGAACCCTACAAACTCGTCGTCATAGTGGAAGCTGCCCTTGCGCACCACCGCTCGAATGACCGCATTCAGTCCGGGGCAGTCACCGCCGCCCGTCAGCATTCCAATTTTCATCTCCTGCTCCTCATGTGATTCCTAAAGGATGATTCCCAAAGATATGAGTGCGCCCTGAGCGAGCGCTCCCCGTAGAGCATATTTCCGTAAGACGGATAACTTAAGGTTATCACGCTGCTGGGGTCGCACACGGAGGCGCGGTTGCACTTAAAAGATCTAAGGGACATGGCTGTTTCCTTGTGAAACCGAACGCTCGGTCCCGGCAGCGTTGGCGGATGGGAATCACGATCCCGAGTAGCGGACCAGGTTGAATTTGATTTGAAAGGGCACGGCTTTACAGGCTGCGGAGAACTTAATCTGGCATTTGCTTTTGGGCGGCGCAGCGGTTCACCGCTGCGATAACTGCCATATTTCGAATGAGGCTTTAGCCCCTGGGGGCCGGTCGCCGTTCAGCGTTATTTGGATTTCATCACGTAGACGCCATCCCATTCGGGATCGGGCGCTTCCTCCATGAATTCGATGCAGCGTTGCAGCAACACCTGTGTGGGGCCGTCATCCGGATAAACAGCTAGTAACTCGCCGAACTTTCCGGTCGCCTCCTGCCAATTCTGGCTGCGGTAAACGTCGAGCGCCGCATTGTACTGTGCGAGCAAAGGTGCGTAGGCATCGCGTTCGGAGATCGGCGCCAGTAACTCGTAAATCACCACCGGCTGTTTTTTACCCTTGACGCGGATGCGGTCGACTTCGCGAGCCACGAACTGATGGGCCACCTGGTCATAAGTGCTTTCGCTGATAATCACGCGGGCGCGGTATTGCTTGGTCATGCCCTCTAGACGAGAGGCCAGGTTCACGTTGTCTCCCATTACGGTCCAGGCCAAGCGCTTGTCCGATCCCATGTTGCCGACGTTGACCGGGCCGGTGTTCAGCCCGATGCCGATGGCGATCGGACGCCGCCCCTGCTCGGCCCACTTGCGGTTCAGTTCTTCCAGAGCTGCGATCATCTCCAGGGCGCAGCAGCAGGCGCTGTAGGCATGATCCTGTTGCGGATAGGGCGATCCCCAGAATGCCATGATGGCGTCTCCGATGTATTTGTCGAGGGTGCCGAGATTGCGAAACAGAATGTCGGTCATTGCGCCCAGATATTCATTCAGCAGAGTAACGAGTTCATTCGGGGTCAGACCTTCGGAGAGGGTGGTGAAATCACGAATGTCGCTGAACATTACGGTCAGGTCGCGGACTTCGCCTCCGGGACGGATGTACTTTTGGGGATCCTTCTCTATGAGCGCGATTACGCCCGGTGAAAGGTATTGCGAAAATGTCTTGCGGATTTTCCGTTTCTCGCGCTCTTCGTGAATCACGCGGAAGCTGGTGATGGAAGCGTACGAGCCTACCAATGTCGCTGCTGGGACCACGAAGCTATACCAGCGCCCCCAGTGCGCGAAGCCGTAATAGATAAATGCCAGAAATGCGCCGAGCGCCGCCATGGCCGTTAGAGTCGCGATTAGAGGGCGCGAGTGGCCAAACCAGAGTCCCAACCCAAGGCCGAAAAATACGATGAAGGCGATGTCGACGATCTCTTCGTTGACGCCGCGGATGAGAAAGGTATGCTGGGGCTCGCTGCTGTGCAGAAGATTGTCGAGGATGTTGGCATGGACCTCGACCCCCATGTAACCGGCACCTTGCTTTTCAAAGGGCGTATTGCGCAGGTCTCCGATGCCCAGCGCGGTGCCGCCCACAAAAACAATCTTGTCTCGAAACGCGTCCGCGGGGACGGTTCCGCGGAGAACATCCACCATCGAGTAGTGTGGGTAGGAGTGATAGGGGCCTGCGAAATTGATCAGCGCGCTGCCGTTCTGCCAGGGATGCAGTTGATGATCGCCAAACTGGATGCGCTCCATGCCGTCCGCCGAAATGTAAGCCGCGATTTGCTGGTCGGGAATGTTTTCGTATTGCCGCAGGGCCTGCAGCGCCAGCGACGGGAAGAAATCCTGATCCTGATAGCGAATCACGAATAGCGCCCGGCGGATGGTGCCGTCGGCATCTGGTGCGATGTTGAAAAAACCGTAGGACGCTGCGGCTTCGGCTAGTTTCGGAAGGTTGGCTTCCACGCCCGCGGCCACCGGCCCTCCAGCCTGAATCCAGGCTTGGCCGAGATCGAAATCGCCGCCGTCGGAACCCCGGTTCTTGGATTTGACTTTCAAGACCTGCGGGAAGGCCTTCGCCCAGGCGATGTTGAAATAGGCTTCCGCCAGCTTTGGATCAGTGAATTTGGAACGCTCGGCGCTTAGAAACAGATGGCCGAGAACGACGTTTCCAGCGTCTTTGAGAGCGGCGGCAAATTGGGCGTCGACATCGGCTTGTTGTTCTAGCTGCTGAACTTTCTTCTGCAAACCTGCGGGCGCGGAATGTCCGATTTCGCTTCGCAAGCGCGCGAGGACATCAAGCGCTTCGCTGCTGGCTGCTGTGGGAAAGGTTACGTCAAAGGCGATAACCCGGGCGCCATCCTGTTTCAGTTGGCGCACCAGGAGAGCGTAGTTACTTCGAGGCAGAGGGAAGGAGCCGATCGTTTGCAGCGTCTTGTCATCAATGCCAACGATGACGATGCGGGGATCCACTTCGCGCTTGCCGCGCATGGCAAAGCGAAGATCGAGCGTGCGCTGCTCAATATCCTGAATCAGGAGGAAGCCGGCGCGCTGGTTGCCGCCGATTCCGGAATAAGCGAAGAGCGCCAGGCCCGCGGCGGTCGCCGCCGCCGCAATGGCGGCATGGCTCTGGCGCGAAAGCCATCTGACTGCTGCTCTCAAATGCACCCATATCCCCGTGAATGGTCAGCAATTCGGATTGCTCGGCGGGCATCCGGTGGGAGGAGGGGTGGTGCTCCTGCTGCTGCCGCCTCGGGTCTCCGCGATCCCCAATCCCACGCCCAGTCCGGCGGCTGCCCCCACGCCAATCAATACCCATCGCAGCGTGTGCGGATGCACTTTGCCGACCATCGTCTCGTTAGGAACATTGGTGTCCTGCATGCTTGCCTCGGCCACCGGCGCTGGAGTCGATGTTACCTCGTATCCGCCCGGCGGGATCTCGGGTCCGATAACAACCATCTGGCCCGCTGTGAGCGTCACGGTATTGGTGGCACCGGTCGATGCATTATCGCTCTTGAGGACTTTCGCTCCCGAAGTCGGCGTGACCGAAACTTTGCCTACGTAGCAGATGACCGTGGTTTGGTTGTTCGCGTGGCCGACGAAAAAATCGGTTCCAATCACTCCGATTACCGCATTCGGGGTTTTGACTTCGTACTTGCCACCCGGCTTGGTGATCTTGACCACCTGGTTGCGCAGCTTGCCATAATTCATTTCAATCGAAGTTTGCTGCGACGTGGCATCGTGCTGCACCACTCTAAGTTCGCTATTCGAGCCGAGACTGAGAATGGAGCCGTCGGTGAGCCCAGCTCGCAAACGCCCCTGGGCATCGGTTTTCAGCAAATCGTTCCACGCGAGACTATCTTTGGCCTTTATCGGCTGCGCATTTCGCGAA